>JBMSHA010000006.1:0-21026 GCA_049416245.1 Flavobacteriales bacterium
ATTTTCTTGAGCATGGATTGATTTTAAAGGAAAAATCCTTCCGCGAAGCCATGAACACCATGGAGGAATCTCAATGGAGGAATCGTCCTGTGGCCGTTTTTTGTTCGGCAGATGCGATCATTCCGGACTGGGCATGGATGTTAGCCACCTCGAAATTGACCGCCCTTGGTGCTCAAGTATGGATTGGACGCGAGGCGGATATAGCCGAAAAACGGCTGCTGCATGCTATTGAAAAAATGGATGTCGAAGTTTTTCGAGACGAGCGTGTTGTCGTAAAAGGCTGTTCAGCGGGAACGACCGCAGCGGGATTGGCCCATGTCATTCGACGGTTGCAACCCGTCGTGAAGTCCATTTTTTACGGAGAGCCCTGCTCGACCGTTCCCGTGTATAAACGCCCTTCACAATCCCGTTGATTTCGGAGCTCTGTTGGTACCTTCGAGGCATCACACTGGACCGAAACCAACATGATCACTGCTCCATCTGACCGCAAGCTGTTTCTCATTGATGCTTATGCCTTGGTTTTCAGGGCCTACTATGCCTTCATGAAGAATCCGCGAATCAATTCGAAAGGGTTGAATACCAGCGCGATTTTTGGCTTCACGAATGCCCTGTTGGAAGTCATTCGAAATGAGTCGCCCACCCACGTAGCGGTCGTGTTCGATCCGCCAGGTGGCAGCTTTCGCAACGAAACGTATGCGGAATACAAGGCAAACCGCAGTGAGACTCCAGAAGACATCAAACGTTCCGTTCCTTGGATCTATCAAGTCCTCGAAGGCCTGAACATTCCCTCCATTGTGGAGGCGGGCTATGAAGCCGATGATGTCATCGGGTTTCTTTCCAAACAAGCCGCTCAGGATGGCTTTGATGTATACATGATGACGCCGGATAAAGACTTTGGCCAGTTGGTGACTGATTCGATTCGGATGTACAAACCCGGCCGAGGAGGAAGTCCTGCGGAAGTTTGGGGGCCGGATGAAATTCGAGAGAAGTTCGATGTAGACGAACCGCTTCAAGTCATCGATTTGCTCGGCATGATGGGAGACAGCGTCGACAACATCCCTGGAATTCCAGGAGTAGGCGCCAAAACCGCTTCCAAGCTGATCCGCCAATACGGAAGTTTGGAAGGAGTGATCGCACATGCATCTGAGCTCAAAGGCAAGTTGCGCGATCGCGTCGAAGAAAATGTGGAGCAGGCGCTGTTGTCGAAAGAATTGGCTACGATTTGTTTGGATATTCCCATGGAGTGGAGCTGGGACGCCATGAAAATGGCTGATCCTGATCCTGAGAAGCTGCGAACCACACTCGAAGACCTTGAGTTTCGGACTTTGGCGCGTCGCATATTGGGCGATGCATCTTCGGTTTCCAGTGCCGAAAACCTCGCTCCAGCTAAACCCGCAAGCGCTCCTGAATCAGCACAACTCGATTTGTTTGGAACCCCTGCAGGGACGAATGACGAAACAGGAGTTTTCAATTCAGAAGCCGCGGATGACGGATTCACTTCCATTGCCGACGTCAACCCCACCTACCGCTTTGTCCAAACCCTAAAAGAGCGGGAGGAGATGATTGAAGCACTGACCGCGGCTTCGGTTTTCGCCTTCGACACCGAGACGTCATCATTAAACACCCTCACCGCTGATTTGGTGGGAATTGCTTTCTCAACAGCTGCTGGTTCAGGCTGGTGGGTCCCTGCCCAAACTGCGGATTGGACAGAACAAGCGCTGATCGAGGCATTGCAGCCCGTTTTCGCCGACCCGGAAAAGGAAGCGGTGGCTCACCATTTCAAGTTTGACTACAAAATTCTTGCACGGCGTGGCCTGGCCTTTCACAACAAGACCTTCGATACCATGGTCGCGCATTACCTCATTCAGCCTGAAGCCTCGCACAAATTGGACCGATTGGCGGAAACCGAGCTGGGATACGCGACGATTCCCATTACGGCTTTGATCGGAAAAGGAGGGAAAGACCAAAAATCCATGGCGGATTTGCCCATTGCCTCCCTCACCGATTATGCCTGCGAAGATGCCGATGTGACCTTGCAGCTGCGCAATCGGTTTTTGCCGCAGCTGGAACACGTCGCAGCCGAAAAATTGTTCCGGGAAGTGGAAATGCCTTTGGTCCAAATTTTGGCCGATATGGAGCTTGAAGGCGTTCGCATTGATGCGCCGGCGTTGGCTGATTATAGCGAAAACTTGGGCCAACAAATTGATGCCTTGACCGTGGAAATTCAAAACCATGCTGGCCAAGAATTCAATATTGACAGCCCCAAACAACTCGGTCCCATTCTGTTCGAAGCATTGGAAATCAAGGCCAAAGTCAGGAAAACCAAAACCGGACAATACCCCACCGGAGAAGATGTCCTCGAAAAAATACGTGACGCTCACCCGATTGTCCCTGCAGTGCTGCGTTATCGCAAGCTGAAGAAACTGAAGTCCACCTACGTGGATCCGCTGCCCACGCTCATTCATCCTGAAAGCGGCCGCGTCCATACGACGTATCAACAAACGGTGGCAGCGACCGGTCGATTAAGCTCAAAGGATCCAAATCTTCAGAACATTCCCATCCGAACTGAAGAAGGCCGCGCCATTCGCGAGGCGTTCATTCCTCGAGATGAAAACCACGTGCTACTCGCAGCAGATTACAGCCAAGTCGAGCTGCGGATCGCCGCAGCCTTGAGCAAGGATTCCGGATTAGTGGACGCGTTTGTCAAGGGCGACGACATCCATACGGCCACTGCTGCAAAGGTATTCGGCGTGACATCCGATGAAGTTGACCGAGAGATGCGCAGCAAGGCCAAGGCTGTCAACTTCGGCATTCTATACGGGCAAGGCGCATTTGGATTGGCACAAAACCTCGGCATTCCGAGGCGCGAGGCGAAAGAAATCATCGATGCTTACTTTCTCCAATTCGCTCAATTGAAAGCATTCACAGCCTCGTGCGTCGAATCGGTGCGCGAAAAAGGTTACGCCGAAACGGTCCTCGGGCGCCGGCGTTACCTCCCGGACATCCAATCGAACAACGCCACCGTCCGCGCATTTGCAGAACGAAATGCGGTCAATGCTCCGATCCAAGGATCGGCCGCGGACATCATCAAAGTGGCCATGGTTCGGATGCAAAAATCATTGGCGTCCAGCGGACTGAAATCCAAAATGATCATGCAGGTGCACGATGAATTGGTCTTCGACGTGCCGAAAGAAGAAGTGGACACGCTTCAAGGCTTGATCGCCGAGGCCATGTCCGGAGCGGTAACTTTGGATGTGCCGTTGGTGGTGGATATGTCGACCGGTTCCAACTGGTTGGAAGCACATTGAATTCCGTTCATTTGCGATAAACATCGCAGTGTGCGGAACTTTTTTGACTCGTATCCGTAAAGGTGTCCGGTGAGAGGCAAATTGGGCTTCAATATCCAGACTAATAACCATGCGTTTCAATCAACGAATTCAAGCACTTCCCATCCTCATCGGAATGGGTGCATTTTTAGCCACCGGTTGCGGTGGAAGCCAAGACGAGCATGCCGGCCACGATCACAGCAATGAGACGGAAGTGGTAGAAGGCATGGATGCCGATGGCATGGCCGTGACCTCCCGCCAAAACACCTTGACGAAGATTTTCCACGCCGCGCCATCCCCGATGGAAACGGCATCGCTCATCAAGCGCAGCGGGGCTCATTTCCACGCAGACGCATTGAATGGCGCAGACCGCGCGAGCGAGTACACCACCAGTGATGCACAAGCCATCAACCTCGGGATTTACGGAGCAGATCTCAGCTATGCCACCATTTTCGAAGAGAATTCGGCCAGTTTGGAATACCTGTCAGCCATCAAGGATTTGGCGGAGCAATTGGGCGTAAGCGACGTTTTGAGCGATGAAGTCATGGCCGAAGTAGAAGCCAATCGCGATGACCGTGAAGTGTTAATTGACATCGTGTCGGATACATTTTATGCGCTGAACGAACAACTCAAATACAACGGTCAAGAAGACCTTGCCGGGTTGGTCGTTGCTGCGGGCTGGGTCGAAGGCATGTACCTCGCCACCCGTCACCTGAATGAAGCACCACAAGAGTTAAAAACCCGCATTGCTGAGCAAAAATTGGTTCTCAATGATGTCATGAACCTTTGCGGCAGCTACGAGCAAACACCCGCGCTGACTGGGCTCCTCACTTCTATGAAAGCCATCGAGGCTGCATACGAGGCGGTGGGCACGACAGAAGGTGAGGGCACAACAACCCGCGAAGAATCCGGCACCTTTGTCGTCGGTGGAGGCCCAACTTTCACTGCAGATGACGCAGCAATTGGGGCCATCGCCTCCGCAGTCGAGACCGTTCGAAACGGGTGCATTCAATAAAAGCCTAGAAGTACGATGAAGCATACGATAATCCTCCTTTTGGCCTTCGGGCTGTTCGCGACCACTGCCGACGCGCAGTGCCGTTCGTTCACGAAAAAGAATTGCCTCTCCTCATTGGATGGGTACATTCAAAATGACAATTACAACAGTGCCATCTTGATTCCAGGTGATGAAGCTGAGCTGATGCTCACCTTCCTGGCCGGTCAAGATTACCGTTTGATTGTTTGCGGACATCCCGTGTTGGGTGAGATTGCCTACGAAATCAACGACAGTCGCGGCAAGCGGTTGTTTGATAGTAGCAAAAACGCGCCCGACGTGAACTACGTCGATTTCAAAGTCGAAACCACGCAGCAGCTGCAAATCCACGTGCAAGTACCGGAATCAAAAGCGGCCATTCAGCACGAAGGTTGTGTGACCGTTTTGGTCGGCTCGAAGAGCTGAAGAAGCGAAACACCCGCATTGAAAACGGCCGCGAAATCGCGGCCGTTTTTCATTTCAATGAAGTTCGACGATTCAGCCGCAAAAGCTCAGCGCACCATCAGGTGTTCTGTGATTCGGCGTCCCTCCGCCTCCACCTGAATTAAATACGTTCCAGCAGGCCACACGGCGGCAGGCAAGTCAAAGCGTTGTGCGCCCATACCGAGAGATCCCTCGTAACCCTTCCAAACGAGGCGACCCGCAACATCCAAGGCCCGAATCGATATAGCTTCATACGGGCGCGATGTCGTAAATTCCAAGGTGGCATCTGCCGAGGCCGGATTTGGATAAACTTGCAGCGCCAAACCATTCATGCGTTCTCTTTCCAACACATCGGCTGGTGTAAGCACCTCGATGTTGATGTCATCCAAAAAGATGTTGTTGCCCAACCGACTTTCGAACTCAAACATCAACCGAAAATTCTCCGTGAAAAATTGAGTATAGGGGATGCTCAGTACGTACTCGTTCCATTCCTCAGGCCCGCTTGGGGTGAAAACAAACGGATGTGGCGGTGCTGAAGGAAGGTCGGTAAAGCCCCGATGCATGCGACGCAAGCTCCAGGTTTCTCCGCAATTGGGCGATGCGTATACCTTCAGGCGATCATCCGTATCATCCTCGTCCTCATCTGTACCCTTATAACAATAGGCCCATTTGTACGAAACTTGAATCTCCGCTGCTTCCGACATGTCCATGGAACTGGTGATGAGTTGATCGCGATTGAATTCCACGTTGTTCGACCAATTGTGAATGCGCAGGCTTTGCTCACCGGAGTATGCCGCGACACCTGTAAGTTCCCATCCGTCTCCATCATTCGAAACGTCGACCATGAACCAATCCTCACCCAATTCCTCGGCCTCGAAACTGTCCTGAAAAGGCGTTTCCATGGCACCCGTTTCCAAGACTTGGATAAATCCTGACTCCGTGAGTGAAACCTCATCCGTGCCATTCGACACCGTAAGTGTCACATCGAAAACGCCCGGCCCGTCGAACGTGTACCACGGCGATTCCCCTGCTGCGGTTCCGCCATCACCGAAGCTCCAAGCCCAACCCGTCACGCCGTGGTAGCTTTCATCGAAGAATTGGATGGAATCCCCAACACAAATGGTCTGACGCGTTGCAGAAAACTTGGCCTCACACAAAATGGGTTCTTGATTGACGCCGGTCTCTTCGAGATTTTCTGGAGTCCACAGTTGGTTGCGCTGCGCGGTGCTGCTATTCATAGCCGCCCGCATGCGTTGGCGCTGACCTTCCGTAAACATCCGCCCACAATACGAGTATTCCATGTAATTCTGGACATTGTCCAATGAACCGCACGTCTCACCATTCACGTTACACGATGTCCAACCGCTGGTCAATGGCGTGTCGTCCACGTTGTCATCCATGTCGCAATTATCCGGGTCGCCGGGACTGTTGGAATTGCCCCACGTATGGCGCAAATTCATCCAGTGTCCCGCTTCGTGGGTCAAGGTGCGTGAGCGGTAATTGTTGCTGGTCCCAATATTGCCTGTGTAATCGTGGGCGACAACTATGCCATCGTTTCCAGCTCCTTGATTGCTGTTCACAGAACTTGGATAGAGGCTGTAGCCAGCGGCTCCGTTGGCATTTTCCACCACCCAAATATTCAGGTAACTGTTGCGTGGCCATTGGATCAAGTCCTTTACATCGCCGTCGCCGATGTACGTAAGCGGTGAAACAATGCGGTTGATCCCGGTATGGCAATTTCCATCCGGATCAATTTGAGCCAAACGAAACTCGATTTCCGTATCACTTGCGATGTCCTCAAAGTCGGCGATCACGTCGGCTGTGTCCGGGTTGAGCTTTCGGAAATCTCGATTCATAACCTCGATGCCACTGTAAAGTTGCGCATCGCTGATATTCTCCGGTCCGTTGTAATGGATGACATGGTATACGACCGGGATGATGATCAATTCATCACGATTGGCGTCACTAAACGCACTCGTTTCATTTTCCAATCGCGCTTCATCCCGCATGGCTCGATCACGCTCTTCAGGATGCGCATTGAAATAGGCTTGTTCCATCATCCATTGCCCACAATAACGGATGCCTTCCGTATCCGATTGGCTCCAACCGCTCATCGATGTCATCAACAAAACAGCCAAGGCGCACACACCACTCAGGTTCTTCAACATGGTTTTCAATTCTTGGGTCCGAAAAATACCACTTTTTCCAGGGTATTCGGTGGCGACAAGTCGCAGCATGTATTTTTACATCCATGAAGCACATCCCATTCACCGCCGTTTTGATTTATTTCAGCGCATTCGGTTGCCAATCTGGCAACGAGACTGCCAAAAGCGCGAGCCACCCTCAAGTCCAAGAAATTTCCATCCTCAAGCTGGATTCCCTTCAACAAGCACTCCCGAATGCCATTCTACTCGACGTGCGATCGGATGAAGAATGGGACGCTGGTCATCTGGCTGGAGCGTCTTACATCTCTTACGATTGGGATCATCGACTCGAGCCATTGAAAGCCTTGCCCGAAGACCGGCCCATTCTCGTTTATTGCGAAGCCGGAGGGAGAAGTGGGGTCATCACAGAAGAACTGCGCATTATCGGACATCCTTACATCATTGACCTGATCGGCGGCATTAGCGAATGGACCGAGGCCGACCTTCCCGTCGTATTCGGCAAGCCCGTCGCGCTGCCTTAAGCCTTTTCTGAGGTTTGGTCAATTCACAGCAGGCTCCAATCTGAAGCCCACATCGGATATACCGGGCAGCGGATCCACCCGCATGCCGTGGCCAATGCGGATGGCGTAATCACCCGAGAGCGGAAAACCCGTGGCACGTCGAAATCCGATGCGATGATCGACCATATTACCAAACCCTGTACCCAACCAATTCCCGCGTTCATCCGCCAATTCACAGCTCAGCGTATCCCGCAGCATCCTCCCATTTGGAAAGGTGAAATCCACGAATAAATAGATATTGCTGAACGGGTAGGATTGGTCGTGACGGAGGTCGATAAAAAAATCAAAGCGCTCCAGTGTATCCGTAATCTGCCAATCAAATTCGGCCACTTCCGCCGCAGCCCATCCCGGTTTCGCATCAAATGACTTCGTGCCGCCAAAGAACGCATCGGTACCGCATGATGAGAAGCACGCCCACGCCAGTGCCAAACTCCACAAGCGCATCAGCTCGGTTTTGGATTGTCTGATTTCGGACGACGACGCTTGTTGCGAGATCGGCTGGAATTTCGCTGCTCTCCAGAAGCATCGCTGCGATTCGAACCCGTTGCTTCTGAACCGGATCTTGAAGGTTTCTGTTCCGATTCTGAAGACTTGCCCTGAGGTTTCCGACCTGAACGCTTTTTGCGTCGACGACGTCGCTGTTCATCAAAGCGCGTCAAGCTGTCTTGGCCCACCACATTGGAATACACCTCATCCACTTCATCCGGCTCTTCTTGCAGGACGAATTCGGTCAAGCTAGCGGGGTATTCTCCGCGCTTGTTCATTTCCAACAACTCGTTCATGTCTTCTAACGAAACGGCCACTGGACCGCCGTTGCCGCTATCAGGCGCAATGAGGTATACCAATCGCTTGAAGATGTCCATTTTGAAGACAAACGCCTTGCCGTCCTTCAACTTGATTTTGGCGCTGGGTGAAGGAAACTCTTTGACCGCTTCAACGTATTGATCCAATTCAAAATTGAGGCAGCACTTCAACTTTCCACACTGACCGGCCAATTTTTGCGGGTTCAACGAAAGCTGCTGGTAACGAGCGGCAGACGTGCTGACGCTGCGAAAATCCTTCAGCCAACTCGAGCAACACAATTCCCGGCCACACACCCCGATGCCTCCGACGCGAGCAGCCTCTTGGCGCGCTCCAATTTGACGCATTTCGATACGTACCCCAAATGCCGATGCCAATTCTCGCACGAGTTCTCGAAAATCCACGCGGTCCTCAGCGGTATAGTAAAAGGTGGCCTTTTTGCCATCACCTTGAAATTCGACATCGGTCAATTTCATGTTGAGGCCTATCCGCTTGATGATCTCACGGGATTCCCGAATCGTATCGGGTTCCCTCAAGCTCGATTTCTGCCACAAGTCAATGTCCTCTTGCGTGGCCTTTCGCTCGATTCGCTTGATTTCGTGATCGTCCTTCGTGCCTTTGGCATTCATTTGAACACGAACCAATTCCCCGACCAAACTGACCACACCCACATCAACACCCTGTTCGGCATCCAATACCACCACATCGCCTACGTGCACTTCGAGCTTGGACGACCGTCTGAAAAACCCTTTTCGATTGGCCTTGAATCGGACTTCAACGATATCGAAAGCCTTTTGGCCTTCCGGAAGTGCTATCCCCTCCAACCAATCAAAAACGGTCAACGAACCACATCCGCCAACCCCACAATTCCCATTGCTGCGGCAGCCTCTAGGCTTGCCGTCTGCACCGTTTCTACAATTACTGCAACTCATCTTGACGAAGATACATTCGTTCGGCGTGCGCTTCAACCGGTCCTGCGCAGTAAAATATTCACGCGCGCGCTCAAATCCATGAACACCAACTTCCCGTTGACATTTCCTGCGATATCCCGATGTGCGGATTCCAATAACTCCTGCAATTCCAAAACGTTCGCGTGGTGAATGAATGGCGCGAATTTTTCCGCAAATGCCCGTTCCTTTTCGGTCAGGCGAACCAGGGATTGTGCGCCGTAATTCCCCACGATGCATTGCCGGACCATGTGCAAGGCGTACCGCAAAAATCGCTTCATGCCTTCACGCCCCGGCTTGGCAAAATCCTCCGACAATTCCATGGTGGTCACGGTATCCTGAGCATAACAAGAGCGCATCCATTGGACAAAAAGACCATGATCCTCGTCTCCATCCGAAGCATCCCCCATGCGGAGTGCTGCCGCCACATTGCCCTCAGTCACTTGAACACGCTGCAGCGCTTGATCAACCGAAAGTCCGTACCGATCATTCATTCCCGCGGCCGCTTCTTCATCGGATAAACGCGGGATCTGCACCATTTGCACGCGCGACCGGATGGTGGCAAGCAACTGACTCGCCCGCTCACTTACAAAAAGCATCACCGTTTGGTCGGTAGGCTCCTCAATCAGCTTGAGCATTTTATTCGCCGTGTCCACGCGCATGGTCTCCGGCAACCACAAGATCAACACCTTCCATCCCCCAAGAAAAGACTTCAACCCCAATTTTCGGTTGATTTCCATCGCTTCCTGAACGCTGATAAACAGCTGCTTGCGATCTGCGCCGATGGCATTTAGCCATTCTTCTTGGCCAAAATAGGAATCCGCCAACACCCGCTCGCGCCAGGCCCCTTGAAACGGTTGGGACAACGCATGGTCTGATCCGTCCTTTTTGAAAAATGGAAAAGACCAATGCAAATCCGGATGCTGCAACGAATCGTATTGCTTGCAGGACGTGCAAGTGCCACAGGAATCCTCTTCTGTTCGATTTGTGCAATGCAAATAGCGCGCATAAGCCAATGCCAACGACAACGCTCCACTGCCCTCCGGGCCATTGAACAATTGCGCGTGGGCAACCCTTCCGGATTGCACCCCGGAGCGCAACTTTTTCCCGATATCTCGGTGTCCTATGACGCCTTGAAAACGCATGCCGCGAAGGTAAGCTTAAAACGTGGCGTGCAGTGACGTGTAGAGGCCGCGACCTGCCGCGCTGATTCCGCTGGCAAAAACACGATAATGCATATCCAAAACATTGCGCACCCCAAAACGCGCCTCAATATCCTCATGCAATTTGGCACTCAATTCTGCATTCAACGTCCACCAACGCGGTGCACCTTCAGGCAGCATCAAATCCAAGTTGTCCGTCGAAAAGGGCCCAAATTTCTCAGCCGATTTCGCCCCGCTGAACAAACTGTAAATCTCCAACGTCCACCATCGCCCTTCAAAGTCTGTGGCAATCCGACCGAACAGCGGAGGAATGTGCGCCATCGGCAATCGTTCTTCTTCTTGAGTTTCGGGGTTGCGTAAAAACTGATCCCCAACGGTCCAGTTGATCGCCCCTTCAATGCTCCATTTCGGCGTCAACTTCGCGTTCAATTCAGCCCGCATCCCACCAACCAAGGCATAACTTGCGTTCACGTTGGTCTGAACCTGGGCGCTATCTCCGTCAATGAAGAATTGACTAGCTCCGTCCAACGTGGCATTTTGCGGCACAATCGCGTCATTCAACCGCGACCCAAATCCGCTGAGTGTCGCCGTGAGCACATGGCGGTTTTGGAAATCCCAGTGTAGGGCCTGCTCAATGCTATAGAGGTACTCCGGCCGAAGGGAGTCGTTTGGCACCAAGACATACCCCCCTTTTTCGCGAACTTTCCCCATGTCGTCCACGTTCGGATGCCGAAAACCGGTCGAAAAAGAAGTCGTTGTGGACCACACACGAGAGCGGCTGTGCCAACGATTTGACAATCCACCGGTGAGCGCGCTGTTTTGCATCGCTATTTCCTCAAAAGGCAGCGAGTAGGTGATTCCCGGGATAAAGGATGCATTCAATGCCGATCTGCTCCACCGAAGACCACCTGTCCAAAGATGCCGGTTTCTCGGCCAACGCGCATTTGCAAAGCAAGCTAGCGTTCCCATCGTGCTCCCATCATTTGGATAGCGCGTGTCAAGCCCCATGGATTCATCCCGATCCGCGTGCTGAGTTTGAGCGACCGAGCGAACATCGTCGCGCCCAGCGGATATACCTGCCGTGATTTGCAACGTATTAAAAAACCTTTTCGACAGCGTTGAATACGCATTCCAGACCCCGACGTTCTCGGTTTGAATGTCCCGCCATTCGGCATGCAATCGCCGCTTGATTCGTGATTCTTCGATGGATTGGTAGGACACCAAAGACGTCCACGTGACATCCCAACGTGGAACATCTCTGCTGTATCGGAGTGCCGCCAATCCTCGATTTTGCGGACCATAATTCCACTCTGCCCACTTCAACGTGCCGTTCGACTGTTCATTCGACACATCATAACGGGGAATGTTGCTGCTCGTGCTCCATTGCAAATTCAAATCCCACAGGCCCCGATTGGTTCTAAACCGGAACTTTTGCAATGCATCGATTTGGTCATACCCCGATCCACGCTGAACCAAGGGGTTTTCATTGACTCGGATTTCATCTCCACTGGCGGTGTGCTCCACATAAACCGAGTCCAGTCCCCATTGGGCGTTCCCATGTGGGCGCCACGCTCCCATGCGCAAATCGCCGTAACGAGCAAATGAAAACGAAGTCAAACTTGCAAATCGGGAACCGGACCATTCCACATCGCCATGCAGCGAATAGCTTTGGTTGGGTGAACGAAAGGCGCTCGACACCCTTGCATGGGTGCCGGAACCTCCGGTTCTTGGATTGCGGGTGTGATAATGAATGACCCCGCCCATTGCATCGCTTCCAAACAAAATGCTGTTGGGCCCAAGCAGTACATCCGTGCGTTCTAGGATCAGAGGATCAACGGTGATCGCATTTTGCAGGTGTCCGCTGCGGTAAATCGCATTGTTCATGCGCACCCCATCGACGACCAGCAGCACGCGGTTGGCCTCGAATCCTCTCAAAATCGGGGAACCCCCACCTTGTTGACTTTGTTGGACCAAAACAGAGCCGGTGGACCACAGCAATTCCGCCGCGGTCTGAGGAACTTCGAGCTTGACCACGGGCGTCGGCATGCGCGTAATGGATTGCACAACGCTAGCCATGGAGGAAGTCTCGGCACTCACAATGCCCTGACTCACCACCTCGACCTGCTCCAAGCTCACCATATCCTCTACCATGCGCACCGTGCTAGGGAGCGGTTGACCGGGGTAAATCACCATGTCCATGAACCCAACCGAACGAAACAACAGCGTATCCAAAGCCAAGTTTCGTTGGATGATCGCCTCGCCGTTTTCATCGGTCATGACTTGGACACCGCTGTTCTTGTTCAAGATGACCGCAAACGGAACCGGCTGTTGACCGTTCGATGAAACCGCCTTGATTCCTTTCGTGTTGATGGACTCTCTTGCATCGGGCTGGACCACTGCGGGTTGGGGTGCACGCTCACCAACATTTTGCGCAAATCCGGCTCCAGAAAGCATTCCACAAAGCATCACCCCCCCAATTCTGATTCCCATTTTTGCAGCTGTCATGGTGCCCTTGTTAGCAAATATTAAGCCAAAATTTTGACCCGCATTCAATGAAAAACCGCCTCCAAGACGTCGTAGCTTTTGATTTCTCGAAGTCCGCCCATCTGGTGATGCAGATAGCGAATTTGACCCTGGATGAGTTGTTTTCGGGATTGCACATCGCATGCAATGGGACTTCGGCTCCCCGTAGACACCTCAATGAACCAATGGCTTAGCGGAGCGGGCAAATGATCCTCCAAGGGTCCCATTTGACTTGTCCATTCGCCGGTTTGCAAGTTGAGCACATCCTTTCCTCGATGTGGGGAAGGTTCCGGGGCAATGCCGAGCAATCGAATGAGATCGCCAATGAAAAACACATGGATCCAACCCACCTGTCGCTCTTGATCCACCTGTTCCAAGGTGTTCCAAAACAACTGAAAAACCTCCGTGTGTTCTGTTTCTTCCGGAAATAACTTCCCGATCAGCTCACACAAAAAAAATACAACCGCTCCCTTCCGAACATCCTGCATCATGGACACCGGGATGAACTTCCGTCGGGCGGATTTGAAGCGGACCAACCCTTCGGAACCCTTACGCGTCAATCCCGTCAATTCCAACATGGCCCCCGGATGCCAGTGGCCGACTTGCCTATTTTTTCCCCGGCCCTCCGATACCCAAAGCGCGATGGCGCCCATGGATTCGGTCAATACACGCACCACCCGTCGGCCGTCATTGTATGGCAGCACGGACAAAACGATGCATCGTTCAGAATCAATGGAGAGGGAGCCGGACATCCTTGCAAGAATTCACGGGTCGAAAATACGTTCGAAGCGCGAGGGCGAGCCAACAAATCGACCTTGAAAGAGGTTAACTTCGCACAGCGTTAACATCATGAGTTCGGATCACCCCTCAGCCTCACACCCCGCCCTGAATCAGGTCGATTGGTTCAATTACCGCCGACGGACGTCGCGAAAAATTGACGTTGGAGACCTTGTGCTGGGTGGAGATGCACCCATTCGCATTCAATCCATGACCACGGCTGATACGCTTGACGTGGAGAAAACCGTAGCGGAGAGTGAGCGTATGATTGCCGCCGGCAGTGAATTGGTCCGAATCACCGCACCGTCGAGAAAAGAAGCGGAGGCCCTCAGAGACATCGCGGAAGCGCTGCATGCACTTGGCAAGCACGTGCCTTTGGTGGCGGACATCCATTTCACCCCCAATGCCGCCGAAATCGCAGCGGATTACGTAGAAAAAATCCGCGTAAATCCGGGCAATTATGCAGACAAAAAACGGTTCGAAGAGATCGAATATACGGACGAGACCTACGCCGCAGAGCTCGAACGGATTCGCGAAAAATTCACCCCACTTGTCCTGAAGTGCAAAGCCTTAGGCCGGGCCATGCGCATCGGAACGAATCACGGCTCGCTCTCCGACAGGATCATGAGCCGGTATGGTGACACGCCGAAGGGTATGGTGGAAAGTGCCATGGAGTTTTTGAGGATTTGCCGTGAACATGATTACCATGATTTGGTCATCAGCATGAAGGCGTCGAATCCTCAGGTCATGGTTCAAGCTTACCGACTGCTGGTAGCAAACATGGACGCCGAAGGCATGGATTATCCCCTGCATCTTGGGGTTACGGAAGCCGGCGACGGAGAGGACGGGCGCATCAAAAGTGCCGTGGGCATTGGTGCTTTGCTGGAGGATGGTTTGGGAGACACCGTACGGGTGTCCCTTACAGAAGCTCCAGAAGCAGAGTTACCCGTGGCGCGAATGCTGGTGGAACGGTACGAGAACCGTCAAGAAAAAAACCCTTCGGCTTCCGTGCCCTTGACCTTTGATCCCTATGCCTACCACAGGCGCCCCACCTCAACGGTTGCGAATTTGGGGGACCGAGCGGTACCTGTCGTGGTGCATGATTTGAGCGGCGCGCCGGTAACTCCCGCAAAATTATTCGGATGTGGATACCGGTACTCGGTGCCGTTAGATAAGTGGAATTTGGATGATTTTGCCTGCGACTTCATCTACACCGGGGCTGAACCTGTAGATTTTGAATTACCGGGCACCTTGGGTGTGATTCAGGAAGCCGAATCTTGGCAAAACCGCACCCGCCATTTCCCGGTTTGGCATGCTGAGAATTGGGATCCTTTCCACGCAGCTAATATTCACTTTGTCCGCGTCGAACGCCAAAAGATTTCGGAAGATTTCTTGCGATCTGTAAAGCAACACGGACGTGTAGTAGTTATCCTTGAGACCCAACGCCAACACGCCATGGCGGATTTGCGGGCGGCGTGTATGGAGTTGGATCATGCCGGTTGTGACGTGCCGGTCGTCTTGCATCGATCCTACGATGGTTTGGATGCAGAACGCTTTCAACTTTATGCCTCAGCCGATGTCGGGGCACCGTTGCTCGATGGTTTCGGTGATGGCATTTGGATAGACGGAACCGGCATCCCGCTTCAGCTCCGAAATTCCACCGCATTCGGGATTTTGCAGGCGACTCGCACCCGCATCTCGAAAACGGAATACATCAGTTGTCCCAGCTGTGGACGCACCTTATTTGACTTGCAAGAAACGACAGCTAAGATTCGCCAAGTCACATCGCATTTGAAGGGAATCAAAATTGGCATCATGGGCTGCATCGTCAATGGCCCAGGAGAAATGGCCGATGCGGATTATGGTTATGTGGGAACGGGGCCCGGCAAGATCACGCTATACAAGGAAAAAGAGGTAGTGGAGCGCAATGTTCCAGAAACTGAGGCCGTTCAAGCGTTGATTGAGTTGATTAGGAAGCACGGTGACTGGGTCGAGCCCGTTCCAACCGACGCTTGATCAAACCTCCGCTTTTGCTTCTGCAAAAAACCTCCGCTGACCGAGCAGAATGGCGATGACACCACAGGAAATCGCCGCATCCGCCAAGTTCCAAATGGGAGGAAAAATTTCCCGGCTTGCCAAGGATTCTATGGGAAAACCCGCGGGCCAACGTACCGTGAAATGGAACATATCCACCACGTATCCCATCAAAAAAGGCGCATAGCCGGGGGAGGAAGCGTGGGCCCATTCAGCGATCAGCCCCCATTGGCTGGCCGTAAACAGCTGTCCATATATCGCACTGTCGATGATGTTTCCGATTGCACCCGCCCAAATGAAGGCAAGACACGTCAAGAGTCCGCGGTGGGCTCCCGATGCGACCAATCCCCGCATGTAAAAGCCAATTCCAACAGCAGCGATCAATCGAAACAAAGTCAAGACCAATTTACCCGCCACCCCAGGAAGCGCCCAACCGAAAGCCATGCCCTCGTTTTCAATGAATTGCAATTCAAGAAGACCGGGGATGAAGGGCATTTGCTCCCCCAACGAAAAATTCAATTTGACCCACAATTTGAGCCCTTGATCCACCGCCAATACCGGCAGCACTATCGCAAACACCCAACTCCTTAATGACGGTTTAGAATCCAAGAGCGCCTTGCTTACTGCTTGTTCTTTGCCTCAATGCTCATAGTCGCATGCGGAACCAAGCGCAATCGCTCTTTTGGAATCAATTTCCCGGTGACGCGGCAGATTCCGTAGGTCTTGTTCTTGATCCGCAGCAATGCGTTTTCCAAATTTCGGATAAACTTCTCCTGGCGTGCGGCCAATTGTGCCGTCTCTTCACGGCTCATCGTTTCCGAGCCATCCTCCATCATTTTGAATGTCGGTGAGGTATCATCCGTTGAATTATCATCTTGATGAGAAAGCGCTCGCTGCAACTCATTGTAATTCTCTTGTGCCACTCCGAGTTTCTCCTCGATAAGCGTTTGGAATTCTTTCAAATCGGAATCCGAATAGCGTGTCTCTGCCATAGCGGTAAGTTCAATTCGTTTTGGTAATGGCCAAAGCAACAAATATGCCTTCGCTCAGTTCAATATTCTCAGCCTCTACCGGATCGCCCCAAGTCACATCAGAAGCCAAGGTCTCTTGGGCAAGATAGTCCAAATTTTCTTTGAGCACATGCTGAATTTCAGCCTCTGCATGCACGACCAATTCGATTCGGTCAGTGACCTCCAAACCGCTGTCTTTCCGAAGGTTTTGGACGCGATTCACCAGTTCTCTTGCCAAGCCCTCTGCTTGAAGCGCCTCGTCCAATGTGATGTCCAAAGCCACCGTTACACCGCTGGCACTGGAAACCAACCACCCGGGGATGTCTTCGGTCAGAATCTCAACATCCGCCACATCCACCCAAGCACTGCCTTCACCGTCTGCCGGCTGCACCTCGATTTTGCCATCGCGCTCCAAGGCATCAATGGCAGACGCATCCATGGCTTGGATTGCCGATGCAATGGCCTTCATGCGTTTGCCAAACCGGGGACCGAGCGCTTTGAAATCCGGTTTCACCTTTTTGACGATGGAAATCGCTGAGTTCTCACCGTCGCGAATGATTTCCACTTCTTTCACGTTGACCTCACTTCGAATGAGCTGCTCCATGGCACGTACACGCGCAGCACCGGTCTCGTCCAATACCGGCACCAAAATGCGACGCAACGGCTGTCGCACGCGGATGCGCTCTCGCTTTCGCAAAGACAAAACTTGCGAACTGATTTGCTGAGCCAAGGCCATGCGTGCTTCCAATTCGAGGTCCACATGTTCCCCTTGAGCAATCGGAAAATCGGTCAGGTGTACAGAATCTTCTGTGCCGTTCAGGTCGCGATACAAGCGGTCGGCGTAAAACGGTGCGATGGGCGAAATCATGACCGCAATGGAGCGTAGGCAGGTATGCAAGGTTTGATAAGCGCTCAATTTGTCATCGCTCATGCTGCCCTTCCAAAATCGCCGACGTGATAAGCGGACGTGCCAATTCGATAATTCATCGATGGCGAACAATTGGATGGCACGGGCGACGCGCGTGGGCTCGAGGTCAGCGTACCCCGCATCTACCTCCGCAATGAGCGAATTCAATCGGGAAAGCACCCACCGATCAATTTCCGGCCGCCTCGCAACGGGAATTTGCTCCTCGGCACCCGTGAATCCATCGATTTTGGCATAAAGCGCCAAAAAGTTGTAGGTGTTGTGGAGGGTTCCGAAGAATTTGCGCTGAACCTCAACGATGCCCTCGGTGTCAAATTTCAAATTATCCCAAGGTTGCGCATTGCTGATCATGTACCAGCGGGTTGCATCCGGGCCGTATTGCTCCAGCGTTTCAAACGGATCGACTCCGTTCCCCAAGCGCTTGGACATTTTCAGGCCATTCTTATCCAAAACCAGTCCGTTGCTGACCACATTCTTGTACGCAACGGAATCAAAGACCATGGTCGCAATTGCGTGCAAGGTGTAGAACCAACCGCGCGTCTGGTCAACGCCTTCTGCGATGAAATCTGCCGGGAACGCCCCTGCAGCGTCGATTTTCTCCTTGTTTTCAAACGGGTAATGCCACTGGGCATAGGGCATGGAACCGCTATCAAACCAAACATCGATCAAATCCGACTCGCGCTTCATGGGTTGGCCCGAAGCTGATTTTAGGGTGATTTGATCCACTACGTGTTTGTGCAAATCGAATCCATCGTAATTCGCTTTGCTCATGTCGCCAGGCACGAATCCGGCCAAGGGGTTCTCGGACATCAGTCCTGCATCTACCGCCTCCTGACAAGCTAGTTTCAACTCTTCCACGGAACCGATGCACCGCCGTTCGCTGCCGTCCTCTGTAGACCAAATCGGGATCGGAATCCCCCAAAATCGAGAGCGGCTCAAGTTCCAATCATTCAAGTTTTCCAACCACTTGCCAAAGCGGCCAGACCCTGTGCTCGCGGGCTTCCATCGGATGGTGTCGTTCAATGCCTGCATCCGTTCTTTGGCCGCAGTGGCCCGAATGAACCAACTGTCCAACGGGTAGTACAAGACCGGCTTGTCAGTGCGCCAACAATGCGGATAATTGTGCTCGTATTTTTCTACGAGGAATGCCCGTCCACGACTCTTTAGGTCAATGGCAATTTCCACGTCTACGGAACGCTCGGGTGCCTCCGCTGCATCATAGTATTCTTGCTTGACAAATCGGCCCGCAAGCGGCCCTATACCTGCTCGGAAACGCCCTTGCATGTCCACGAGCGGCACTCCCTGCCCTGTTCCATCATCCACCAACATGGGCGGCACTCCCGCAGCGGCAGCTACACGGGCATCATCCGCCCCAAAGGTTGGTGCGGTATGAACAATACCCGTTCCATCTTCCGTAGTCACAAAATCACCTGGAATCACCCGAAATGCTTCACTGATGCCCTCCATGGGTTCAGCCCATTCCAGCAATTGTTCGTAGCGCGCACCGCACAACTCACCGCCCTGGATCCGCGCAATGATTTCGTGGTCCGGGTCTTTCTTGCCCCCAAAATGCTTGGACACCAAGTCTTCCGCGAGCACCACGAGACAAGCTTCCTCGGTGTAGCGATTTTGCGTCGACACCAGCGCGTAGGTGATGTCCGGGCCCACGGTCAATGCTGTATTCGACGGAAGCGTCCAAGGGGTGGTCGTCCACGCCAAAAAATACACCGGCAGGTCCTGATACGCTGCACCCTCAGGTCCCGCATGTTCCAAAATACGGGCCCCACACTCCGGTAACGCCCGAAATTGCGCGACAACAGTGGTGTCTTTGACATCGCGGTAAGCTCCGGGTTGGTTCAGCTCATGCGAACTCAACCCCGTACCTGCAGCCGGGCTGTATGGTTGAATGGTGTAGCCCTTGTAGAGCAAGCCTTTGTCATTCAGCTGCTTTAATAACCACCAAACGCTCTCGATGTACTTGTTTTCGTAAGTGACATACGGATCCTCCATATCCACCCAGTATCCCATTTTTCGGGTGAGGTCGTTCCAAATATCCGTGTACCGCATGACCGCCTTGCGGCAGGCCTCGTTGTACTCTTCGATGGTCAATTTGACGCCGATGTCCTCTTTCGTGATTCCAAGTTCCTTCTCCACACCCAGTTCCACGGGAAGCCCGTGGGTATCCCATCCGGCCTTGCGTTCCACGCGGTATCCTTTCAGCGTGTGAAATCGACAGAAAATGTCCTTGATGGCCCGGGCCATTACGTGGTGAATGCCGGGCTTTCCGTTCGCCGATGGAGGACCTTCAAAAAAAACGTAAGGTTTATCCGCCGGACGTGAATCCACACTCTTCTGGAACGTAGAATCCGCTTCCCAACTGGCCAACACCTCCTCTGCGATGCTGGGGAGATTCAATGATCCTCGTTCTGGGAATTTTGAATGCGTTTTGGGGGTGCTCATCCGTCGGTCGTTCAAGTCAAATGTTACGAGCCGCGAAGATAGCACCTTCACTTAGACCGCCCGCATTGAAACTCCTTGATTTAACTACACTTGGCTGAGCTTCAACATATTCGTCATGCCCGCATCCGCAATGGGCATACTCGCCAAATGAATCACAAAATCGCCCTTATTGACGGCACCGCGCTTGGTCAACTCAAACTTGATGTCCGCAATGGTGTGATCGGTACTGACCATTTTGAGGTACGGAAATGCCGAAACACCCCAGACGAGTGACATTTGGGAGAGCACCCGTTTGTTGGCCGTGAACATGTAAATGAGCGATTTCGGGCGTTGACTCGACACCTGAATCGCCGTGTATCCACTGAAAGTCATGGTGACAATGGCGCTGGCATTCACCCGCTTGGCCAAACGGCATGCATTGTAGCACATGCTATCGCTGATGAATCGGCTGTCTTCCGGACTGAGCGGAGGACGTTCGTGATAGTACATCGCGTCTTGCCGTTCCATCGACTGGATGATTTCCGACATGGCCTTGACTGCCTCCACCGGAAATGCGCCCACCGATGTTTCAGCGCTGAGCATAACAGCATCTGCACCATCGAGAACCGCATTGGCCACATCATTGACTTCTGCCCGAGTGGGAACAGAATGTTCAATCATGGATTCCATCATCTGAGTGGCTACAATGACCGGCTTCCCTTTCTCCATGCAGCGCTTGATGATTTCTTTCTGGACTATGGGTACCTCCTGTTTGGGGATTTCAACCCCCAGATCCCCACGCGCAACCATCACCGCATCTGTCTCATTCAAAATGGCTTCCAAATCCTCCAATGCCTCGGGCTTCTCGATTTTTGCCACAAT
>JBMSHA010000007.1:0-20375 GCA_049416245.1 Flavobacteriales bacterium
GACGTACATCGTGCCCAAACCTGAAAAGCCAGTGATCGAACCATTCGTCACCGTTATATCCGCTGCAGCAAAGTCCGTCGTGATCTCCGAAGACGTAAACGTCAGGAAAAGCGAAGCATGGGACGATGATTCACCGTCCGAAACCTCAGCCGCGGTGATTGTCATCGTTGGGGGGACATGAGGAACGAACGACAACGTATCACCATAAGACGTCCCGGAAGCGTTCATCGCATACGCACTGAAGTAATGCGTGGAATCTTCTGTTAAACCGGTCAACGCATACTCGATGGCTGTGCTCCCTGCTGTCGTGTCGGCAGAAACACTGGTTCCGTCGCTCAAATCCAATTGCAATCCCCACACAAACCCCTGACCTGTGAGGGAATCCGCGGAATATGTTGCGTTCAGCGTAGCTGACACTCCCGTCAAATCATCAGCAGCGACCGTCGTGATCCCAGGCAGGGTTAGGAACGTCAACGTGTCCCCACGAGTGGTTCCCGTGGTATTCGTGCCGTAAGCACTAAAATGGTGCAACACCCCTTCCGTCAAATCGGACAGCGCATAGTCAAACGACGAACTCCCAGCAGTCGTATCCGATGCAACATCAGCCCCATCACTCAAATCAGATTGCACCCCCCAAACAAACCCTTGTGCCGTAATCGAGTCCGCAACAAATGTTCCATTGAGCGTCGCTGCGCGAGAAGAAAGCACATTCGCCGGTACCGTCGTGACACCAGGCCGGGTGACTAGAGACAACGTATCACCAAACATCGTTCCCGAAGCATTCGACGCAAACGCACTGAAATAATGGGCTTCACCTGAAGCCAACCCACTCAACTCATACGAAATCGACGTACTGCCGTCGGTGGTATCCGCAGATACACTCGAGCCATCGCTCAAATCCCGCTGCTGACCCCACACAAAACCTTGCCCATCAATGCTATCTCCTGCGTAGGTCGAACTCAAAATGGCAGCATCAGCAACCACATCATATGCCGCATTCGTCGTGATCCCAGGCAGGGTTAGCAAAGGCAGCGTATCTCCATAGAAATACTCAGCACCTTTCACCGCGTAAGCCGTGAAGTAATACACCTTCCCAGGATTCAGAACCGTCAACGTGTCAGCAATCGGACTTGTTGCCCCCGTACCACTCCCCGATTGCGGCGAGGTCAGCAAAGCGTCTTCCGCCCATTTGAAGCCCGAACTCTCCACGCCACTCCCCGTGAAACTTGCGCTCAATGCCGCGCTGATGTCAGAAAGCACAACCGCGGAATCCAACGTGACACGTGGAGTCAACACGCCATCGTACGCCACTTGCAAAGACAAAATCGAGTCCCGCAAAACGACGCACTCGTAACGCATGTAGTAGCGATTTCCCGTCAATTCCTTCATCAGGTAATCGCCGTAGATGGTATCGGTCCCTACCTCGCCAGCGATGCGCTCCTCAAGGTCCCGGATCATCGAAATCATGGTTTGCCAATCGCATTCCATGAAGACGTGACCGTTGCCATCTTCTCGAATTTGAAGCGGGTTCGTCAACAGCGTGTCCCCTTGGTAAGGAACTTGCTCGTCAAGTTGAGCTTGCAAGACAACTGGCAGGAAAAGAAATGGCAACGAAGCCAAAAGGAGCTTAACTGAAGTTTTCATCTGACAATTTTAAAGACGAAAAGCTTAAAAATGCTTATTAAAAGCCAATTTATTCCCCCTAAATGCTAAATTTTACCCACAAACAGAAGCCAAGCACCTTCAGCAAAGACTCTGAACACGACTCATGATTCAAGCCGTCACATTTTACTGACAATCAAGCACTTAAGCGATTCGCCTTGCACATGTGACACAGGGGCTAGGCTTTTGAAAGCAAAAAATATTATATGACATCATGCCGAATAGCAAAGTAATGTGAGCCAAAAATCCATTACAAATCATGTATTTTGGTTCGCATTCAGCACATCGTGCCTCTCATGCTCATCCAACACCGTTTCAATCTCTTGTTGATCATTGGCGGAATCTTCACTCTTCCGCTCGTAGAAGCTCGAGCTTCTTCAGAGGGCGATTCAATGGATTCCGCCGAACTGCTTGAATCCATCATCAAGGGATGTGCATCAAGCAGTGTATGCGAATTGGACCGAGCTGAAAACCTTTGGATGCATGGAAGCTGCCAAGAGCGAGAAGTGGCCTTTTGCATCTTCGCTGAATTCGAGCCCCATCGGCTGCCTCATTTGGCAAGGCAACTGACACCATGCCACAATGATTTTTCTTTAATTCATGCAATTTTAGGCTCCGTTCACTTCTACAACGGCGACTTTCATGAAGCCTTGAACGCGTTTACGAAAGCAGAACAAGAAGGGCATCAACGGATCGGCGAGGTTTACTCCAATTTGGGCGCGACTTATTTCGCAACCGAACAATGGGAGTTCGCCATCACATGCTTTGAAGACGCTTGGATGGTCACTGACAAATCGAAAGTCCATGAGGCTTACATGACCCTTAACAACCTTGCTGCCATTCACTTGGCATATCAAAAACCGGAATTGGCATTGGCTTGGGTTGAAGAAGCCAAATCAAATTTGGACAAAATGATGGAGTTATCCGAATCGATGCCATCTCAAGAAGTGCTGCATATTCAATCCATGACCATTGCCGTAAATGAGTTTTGGGCACGGGGCATGATGCGGGATACGGTATTCCTCAGGGAAAATTGGAGGAACATCGATTGGGGCAGCCCGGGCATTCAGGGATCCGTTTGGCTTCATTTGATGACCGAGTATTCATCCCTGATCAAGGACGAGGGATTCTATGCATCACAATCCAGGTTGTTACAACATTTACTCAACGAAATCGAAAGGACACCAGGCGAGTCAAATAAAGCATCGGAGCTCTCGGATTTGCTAGGGGTTTACAAAAAAACATGGCCTGATGATCTTAACGGATTGGTGAGTTTGTGGAGGGAATTGGATGACTTCAAAAACCAATTCAACTCGACTCGCATCGAAACGCCAATCAACAAAAGCACCTCTGTGTTTTCGAGCACCGCACTCGGAATCGCAAACGCCATCGCCTGCTTCATCCTGCTCCTTTTGATTTTTCAAAAACACAAATCAAAACCATCAGATGACCAATTCCTCAAGGAGCAATTGAATGCGCTGAGGGATTGGCCCAACGCCTCAAAGCGAATTAAACAACACGTAGCCATGCTTGACTCGCTCGCCGTGTTCATTCCTTCGAAATTCGCAGCATTCAATCCTCCGGAAGGAATTGAATTGAGCGAATTGGAATGGATGGTCTTCCAATCCGCCGCCGCAAGGGAACGACCCAAAAATCTGGCGATACGAAAAAACTTCAGCCCAAGCTACATCTATGCACTCCGATCATCGGTTCGAAAAAAACTCTGTATTCCGGAGGAGGAGAGCCTAGAATCTTGGATCGAAGAGAACAAAATATCGAGCTGATGCCTGGAGCCTTGAACGTACAGCGAACCGCGTGGATTTCAATCCTGCTCATCTCAACCGCGTCGGCCCAAAAACTCGACACATCGGCTTTGGGGCGGGAAGACCGATTTGCGCAACTCAGTGAACAGCTGAAGAAAGGGACGATTGACCCGGGCGAATTGAACGAGTGGTCGGGTTTGGCCTTGGACTCGAGCAGATTCGACGAATGGAGCACCCTCAAACCCAACATCAACCCAGGGCTAATCCCTACAGAAATGCTGACCCCCTATGCCAGCCTTTTGTTTACATCGGCGCTCGACACGACTCAATGGATAAGCCTCTCAAAACTGGCGCATGCATCGGGAATCGACGAAATTCAATGGCGCCTTGCTGGATACCTGCGAACCAAATGGCCTGATGAAGAATACCGAAAAAGCGCGTTTTCTCGAGGTCATCCCGCTCTTCAAGAGTTGGTCCCTGAGACCAAGGAAACCGCTTCCCTCCAGTTCATGTTGACCGCATCGTTCATCTTGTTAACGCTTTACGCTATCGCGTTAGCAAGGAAGCGTGCCCGCAACAAGTACAGTGTGGAGCAAGATCTTCCAACACCCGCCATCATCGCCCAACTTAAGGAACTTCTGAACGATGGCTCCCAGCCGCAGCGCTACCAAATCGCCTTGACAGAACTCGAACTGTCCCTGTTCTACCAATCCATTGAGGGCGAATTCAAGAATAAATCGCTGTGGAATCAACTATCTCAGAAACAACAACTCCTTTTGTACCTCATCCTGCGAGGACACGCCGTCACAGATTGTGCAGATTATTTTGAAGTCAGTGTAGGCCATTTGTACAACCAACGCAGTGAACTGCGCAGCATTTGCGGACTTGTTGATGGAGAGTCATTCGAGCAATTGTTCGATAGCTCTGCAAACAACGGTTGATGTATCTCGTATGTGTTGGCCAACAGCTCAGGAGATTAACTCCTCACATTCACACCTGACCTGAGAATCCTACACCCTCTCTTCATGGAAAAGTAATGGTTGTTTTGTTTTTTTTGCGCCTTCGTTAGAAATTGCGACATGCACCTTTGGAGACTTCTCATTCGGCTAACCGGAACTTCAATCCTATTGTTGTTCATCGGAAACACGTATGCGCATTCATCGATGCGTTCCGATGGATGGACACCTTTGACAGACTCGCTTCTTGCCGATCAAATCAGTCTAGAGGATGATGACCTCCGGAGATTGGAAAGTCAGTTTTTCGCAGCCGTAGAAGCAGGTGATTGCGACCGAAAAATAGAGATTGCCTATAAAATTGCTCGTGCGGTCGGAAAGAACAAAAGCAGCATCCTGTTTCCATCCTTCTTGGCCGATATTCGCGATTGCGCCGATTTTGAAAGTGCCCAATTGCAGTTCTTTCTGGGCACAGCTGCTTTTGCGCAACACAATTTTTCGCTGTCCGTTGAATGCTTCGAGCGCGCAAGGATGAATATCAAACTCAGCGAGAACGACCAATTGGCCTATCTGGCTACATTCAACTTAGCGGGAGCACTGAACAATATGGGTGAGGTTGATCAGGCCATCAATCTGTTAAGTGAACTGATTGAGAGTGGGAATCCCTTTGTTACAGAAAATAGCCACAATGTCCTTATTAATTTGGGGGCCATGAAAATGTCTAATTTTCAGTATGACCTCGAATTTAGAACCTTTGAAAAAATCGACCGGAGTCAATTAAAAGATCGGTTTGAAAACATTTTGCGATTCAACGAATTGATCCTATTCCAGAATACGGGGAGCCAAACACGAGCAGATTCGATGTGGGTGGAGTTTATAAGAGACATCGAAATTGAATCTCTACCAGCGGGCTTATACACAGCTATCACCCGGGCGTGTTTATCAGCTGAAGACTTTGTCTATTTCAAGCGATGGAAGCGTTATGTGATGGATTTGTTTGATTCCCGTGAAGAGTTTTTGATGCATGTAGAAGAAGGATACCACCCCCTCTTCGAAAAACGCTTGGACATCAATGGCGAAAATTCAACGTGGCAGAATTTTGTGCGATGGGAGAAAAATCACCAAAACTATTTAGCCAAGAACAGGCAAAATGAGAATTTTCCCAAGTATCAAAGCATGATTAAGACCTTGGAGGAAAGCGTCATTCAGGAACGAGAGGCGAAAGAAGCTTCACAACGTATAAATTGGATTGCCTCAATTGCCTTATTGTTAGCATTTTCAGTGTACCAACTGGCGCTTGCGAGAATCCGAAGAAAACGCATTCAATTCATGGAAAAGGCATTGGTGCGACCAATCGATGCAAAAGAAACTGCGCCCATCGTCAACGATTCTGACCTTCGCGTATTGAGCGAAGCCATTTCCAAAGGAACCCGAATCTCGGATGCATCTCTGGTGATTCGGAAGCTGCGCATGATGATGAACGCCCAAGCCAACATGGATCAACCGGAAGAAGTGAAGATCTCTTCCACGGGTGTTTTCAATGTGCTGAACGAAAGTGAAAAGGCTGTTGCGGATTACCTCGCCAATGGATTCGAAGCCAAGGAAATCGCTCGCTTGATGAAGGTAAGTACAGGGTATGTCTACAACGTAAGAAGCCGCATCCGCATGAAGCTAGAAATACCTGAGGAACAAAACCTCACTACCTGGTTGAAAGCATTTGCTGAACAAAAAGGGAACTCGAAGTGAGCGGGAGAAGTGATCGGGAATAGCGCTTTGGGTACAATTACCCCCTATCGCTCTCCACGTTGATGGCAGACAGCCCCCGAGGGGATTGCTCAACTTCAAAACGCACCTTCATGTTTTCCTTGATGGGCTCTTTCGTATTGCTCGCGTGAACGAAAATGCTTTCTTGGGTTGCAGCGTCACGGATGAAACCAAACTGTTTCATGTCGTTGAAGAATGACACAAACCCCGTTCTCACCTCATCGGTGTCGATTTTCTCCTTTTTCGGGACGCCGAGTTCGATGTCCTCTGCATTGATTTCTTCGCGAGCGTCTGGATCCGGCGGCGTATCGGTGACGTTGCCAAACTCATCCACATAGGCAATCATGCTATCGTCGTCCAAGCTGTTCTTGTTTTCAGATCGAGCCAACTTCTTGGCTTCCTTTTCTTTGCGTTTCTTTTCGCGCTTCATTTCGCGCTCGCGCTTGCCGAATGATTGCTGTGATCTACCCAGGATTTCTAGTTGTTTGGTTTGAATTTGCCCGAAGGTACGGCAAAGCGGAAGAACGAGCTCTATTGACCCACGTAGACCTTCCCTCCTGCGTGGATGAGGTACGCCGCCGTGCGGATGGGGATGCCGGACGAGCTCATCGCGCCGACGCTGTTGGTACTGACCATGCCGCGGGTGCCGTCGGGAAAATGTAAAATGTACTCGGTGCCGTATTTCATGGGGGCGCCGTGGAGGTCGACGCCGCGATCGAGCAACAGGATTTGGGAATGGATGGAAAAGCCGCTGGCCGCGTTTGGCTGCGCTTCGACTGAAATATGGCGCACACTGGTTTGCCGTTGGTCCGGATCGGACAAATCATTCACTCCCGCATTCAACACGACCACATCCGCTTCGGCCGGCAAAATCAACGGCTCACCTTCGCGACCGGTCCAATCCATAAGTACCGCGTGGACTTCCGACTCATCACCTCCCGCCTCAGCGCCATGCCATTCCGAACCAAAAATCCCAAGCAGCGGCAACAAATCCGGCATAGAGACCAATGCCTTATGATCGAAATTGGGATTCCATTGGGCGTTTTCTTCTTGTGCATGCGTTCCAATGGGACAGGCAAGCGAGAAGGCAAGCGCAATCAAAAGGCTGATGGGAGCATAAGAGTTCATGGAGAGGCGTTTTGTCGGTAAAGTAAATGATTTGGACGCATCGATAAATGATTCTGGAATGGTTTAACAAAAATCGGCCGCCCCCCTCGAAGGGAGCGGCCGATCAATTCACAACACCAAAGAATCAAGAAGGCAAAGACCTGAGTCCACTGCTAACCAATACTCAACTCAGTTTATTACATCCCGAACACAACGAACAGAATACCCGGTATTTACATTGCTAGAGCCCCCTTCCATTTCTTCATACGAAGGGCTCAGTAACCGGCTCCATGCCCAGATAGTAAATTGCAAGGTGGACGACCAGAAATACGCGTATTCCCCTTCATTTGTGAAGGTCCCCGAATCGAGCCGCTGGCCACCCGCTAAACCAGAAAAACCTGACTCATTGTCTCCATTCCAGCAAGCTGACTTCAATTTGATGTTAGTATTAGTGCCCAAATAGGTCTGTAGAGCGGTGAATTCAGCATCCGAAGGCACGTGCCAGCCCGTTGGACACAAATTGCCCGTATTAACTGCATGCCAATTGTAAAGGCGGCCGTATTTAGCGAGGTTGACCACTTCATCATCGCTTCCGCTAGCAACAGACGATGCGCCCTCACCATAAACCGTCACCGCTCCAAGTGATGTGGTCGACCAATTTGAATCGTCCAGGTTAGTGGGAATCGGATCATTATTGTTGTAGTACTCACTCCGCAAATTCTCCGCAAACCAACATTCGCCGTTGATTACAACCAACTTGTAATCATACCCCTGATAATTCAACGATGTCGTGTTCCCGAAGTCACATCCCAGCACATTGGATGGCACGGCGGCACACAAGGGAAGAAAACTCAATGTATCACCGAATACGGTACCTGATGCATTCGTTGAATACGCGCTGAAATAATAAATTGTCGCTTCAGTCAGACCGGTCAACTCCACCGCAAATGTGCTGTCAGCTGCCAACGAGGTGGCTTGGGTGGAAATCGCATCGCTCAAATCCGACATCGTACCCCAAATGAAGCCAGTCGCTACCACATTCGATCCGCCATCATGGATTACCTTCCCGTGCAGAGTTCCTGTGTCAGCACCCACATCTGTTGCTGGGCTCGTCTCCACGACCATCGGATCCCGAACGCAACGAATGGAATGGCCCGCAGCTTTCCCGGCTGAGCTCTCGGCGACCGATGCGTTTGCATTGGTCGGAGAAATAATCGCTGCGGTCAGAGCATGAGATCCCTGGGTAGTTGACCAGAAATACGCAAAGTTCTCTTTTTGTGCGAATACTCCTGAGGTGGCGGCTCGAGCACCTGCAGCAAGCGCAGAAAAACCCGACTCATTTGTGCCGTTCCAACAAGAAGGAGCAGACTTCATCTTACCTCCAGCTTCCGATACGCCGCCCAGGTGATCTATTAAATCACTGAATTCAGCATCCGAAGGCACGTGCCAACCGCTGGGACACAAATTGCCTGTATTCACAGCATACCAATTGTACAAGCGACCGTATTGGAGGAGGTTAGAAAACTCGTCGGAATTGCCTTCGTTATAAACCGTGACTGCTCCGGCTGTCGTCGCTGCCCAAGCGCCATCATCAAGACCCGATGGAATCGCCGTTGTTCCATCGTTGTAATTCTCGCTGCGCAAATTCTCCGCAAACCAACATTCGCCGTTGATTTCAACCAGTCGATAGTCGTAGTCTTGGTAACTCAACGATGTGAGCGTCCCGTTGTCACAGCCCGTCAAATCCGATGGAATTGGATCGCAGGGCAGTTTGAAATTCAACGTATCTCCGTAGGTAATTCCACCCAGTGAATCCGTGATGAATGCGACATAATACACCGTATCTGTCGACGTCAACCCGGTGATGTCCGCGCTAAAATCACTGGCGAATGAGGTGCTAATGGCATCTTGAGCATTGCTCAAATCGGCTTGCGTGCTCCACTTGAAACCCGCACCTACAGCAGAACGCCATCCATCAAAATCACGACCACCGTTCAACGTAGCAGTGCCATCGCCGAAACCACTCGGATTCAATGTAACCGCCTGTGGACCCGCTGTCGGATCGTCAATGACGCAACGGATGGGCGCCATAGCCCCTGAGATAGAAGTACTAATACTTGATTGAATGTTAGTCACTGTTTGCAGACCAGTAGAAGTCATAACCCATTTTTCCGAAGTGACATCATAACGAAATCCATCGAAATGTGGGTTATAATAATTACCTGGAGATTGTTCATCACCGGCACCCCAAACATACATGGTTTCTGGAAACCATTTGACGTCCGTTACTTGGACGGCTCCCGAATGAAGGGTACTCAAACCGGTTGTCAAACAAGGACCTCCTAAATTGAATCCACTCTCATTGTACCCCTTCTTAAACGCAGCAGGATTGTGCCATTGATCGTTTGAATCCATGGTGAAGTCCAATGCATTTTCAGCGGTCCACCAACCGAAGGTGTTCGGTATAATGTATGGATCTCCTGAACCATTCAGTTCTCCACGATTCGAATAACTTGCCAGATTCACGTCATACACATCATATATAGACTTGAATAGATTCTTCATATCGACATTTTTCAACACGTGTGTTCCTTTCGGACAAACATTCCCAGAATCAAGTGTTGCATATGCGTTGTAGACTCGACCATAAAGGTTCAAGAAGGCAGAATCGGGGAAGGTCTGAGCAGGTAATGCTTCACCCCAATAATTATCCTTGTAATCGCTCTGAGCGGTCTGCATCTCCGTAGTGCTCTTGTCACGAGAAAAGTCCACATATGGAATTGGCTCGTTTTCGTTGTTCAGATCATTGCGCAAATTTTCTGTGAAAATGCAGTCCCCCAAGAATCTTTCAGTTGGGTAGGTATATCCATGGTACTCAACATCGGCGCACTCACCGGTTACGAAATACTGAATCTCGCTAACGCTTTCACGCTCACTATCGATTGCAAAAACCTGGTAATATATGCCTGTGCCGATTTCAATTGAATCCGGCAACACCAATTGCGCAACGTATGAACTGTCGGAATTTTCGAAGAAGTAAGTGGTTTCATTATCCGACCGGAGAAGTTGATTTATGTGTGGATCCCATCTCTCCAAAACTGGCGCCAAAGCATAATAATCTTCTTCAGAGGTGGGTTCTCCAAATTCTTCGAATTGAGCATTCAACCACCACTGGATCAACGCCCATTCAACGGAATTTGCAATTATCGGATTAGATGCATCAAAGTCGTCATACGAAATTCCCGCACAGTAATTTGCATCCACCGCCCACCAAGAAGGAGCATCGGGATTCCATGAATCGGAACCCATCATCAGGTAGAGCAACGAATCCTGACCTGCAACGACACAAATTGAATCCAAATTATTGATGAACTGCGGATTAAATATATATTCTGCTCGATTGTAAGCTTCATAATCCGTTGACCATCGAATACCCATTGAATCCGAACGCAGTTCGGTGTACACCAGTTCTCCAAAAATATCGGCCCCATGGTCATGCGTTTCGACACGGCCATTTCGGACAGACTTGGGCACGTAAGTGGTGAGTGTATCGCCCCAACCAGTTCCCAATTCATTTGTAGCAAATGCAGCATAGTGATAGTACGTGCCTGGCAGTAAATCCTTCACTTGGGGACTGTAGCTTTCTCCACCAAAGTAAATGACGTAGTTCGTATCCAAATTGAGCACCAAGTCTTCAATTTCACTGTGATAACCCGCCAATTGAGTGGTGTCGCTCGCATCGCTCAAATCCGGCTCAGTACTCCACTTCCATCCAGCAGCAAGTATTTCCAAGTTCCCTTTATCGGTTATGGTACCTAATTGAGCATTGCGGACCTTTTCGAAGTCATTGATATTCAAGTAAGGCATTGGTTGCGTCGCAACGCTTGGAATGCTCGGCGTTCGAGCTTCGAAATACCGAACATCGCTGAAAGCCGTATCGTTTTCGTTGATGGCATAGGATTTGAAGTAGTATCGCTGATTTTCCGTTAACCCCGTAATATTCAATATCAAAGAATCTGATGGGGGAACAGAAACGATGGTCCAAATGGAATCCGAGAAATCTTCATGCTCGCTGTAGATAATACCGGCTTCCAATACGTCCAATTCAATTGACGTCGTCTTCCATCCATTATGACCTATAAAACCCCGCAACGTGGCAGAGTTTGCGGTACAATTGGTGGCATTGATTCCAAAAACAGTTGGAGGTGTCTTCCCCTCTTCAGAAACACAACGAATAAAACCGCCACGTGGACCATCATAATTATACCCCGCCCAAGGAGAAAATGAGTTGTTGAAGCTAAAATTGGTGGAATGGGGGCTCGGATAGCTACCGCGAATCGCAACCGCCTCGGCTTCCGGCTCAAAACCCGACTCATTAATCATGAGCAACACCGTATAGTTGGTAACGGTTAAATCATTGCCCAAAACATATACACCGGTGTTCAGGAGGGAAAGCCCGAACTTATCACTTCCACCCCATTCTGCTGCCCGCAGCGCATAACCAAAAGCCTCATAAGCCTCTGCCGACGATGTGCCGGATTGACCATCAAATTCCCATTGAGCCAATTCGTCTGACGTTAGATAACTTGTCAACGACGAGAATTCAGACTTTACCGGAATTTTCCAACCCGCTGGACACACTTTTCGCAGGGGTGAGTCAGCATCGTACTGAGCCAATGATACGGTGAAATAGTCACCACTCGCCTGCCGTGCGCTATCGGTTCGAAGCAACATGGCTCCGGTTTGAAGTCCACTCCATGAATCTAAATCTGCAGGATCGTTCATATCGAACTGCCTGATCGAATCCCCATTCGCATATGTGCGCGCCCGCAAGTTTTCGGTAAAGTAACAATCGCATCCGATTCGAGTGGTTCCATATGTGAATCCGAGGTAATCGTACGTGTCCGGGCATGCACCCGCACAGAAAAGTTGTTCTGCTCCCTCGCTCAGACCCGAAGCGCTTATCGCAAATGCCCGGTAATTATACTCCTTAGAGTACACAAAGGGCAGGTTAATCGTCAGTGTGGAATCAGCTGCCAATGCAGAGAATGCCAAGGTGGTGTCGAACGTCGCCGCGTCTTCGATGTCCGCTCGGTACCAGGAGAAACCTACTGAATCAGGCTTCCCTGCTTCCGTGGTATAGGTAAATAATGCATTCAAATAGGCCGTCGAATCTGTGGGGTTCGTCACAAGCCGAGTTTCCACATCCACCGGGGTGAAGAATTCAATGGTATCGGTTTTAGAAAGCCCAATTGCATTATCCGCGAAGCCTGCAGCGAAATAATTCGCACCGGGCAACAAATTCGGCAGCACTGCTGAGAATGTGGAATCTGATGTATTGTACGTCAAGGTGGAATCCGAAGCTCCGACCAAATCACTGGAAGTACCCCACTTGATGCTGGTATTATCCGGTCCTACTCCACCAGTATCCAGCAGCTTCACTGCTAACGTCTCGGTATCTGGATCATAGGTAATCGTGTCAATGACAGGTTTGGTCGCCAAAGTCTTGAAGGATACCGTATCTCCGTAGGCCGTTCCTTCGCTGTTTGTGGCGCTCAATGCGAAATAATAATCTGTGTAACGGGTCAAGCCATTCACTTGCATCACAAACCGATTATTGCAGTCCACCGTGGTCGATGTAACGCCCGCAGCGTAAGCAACGGTCGAATCCGAACCCGCAGACAGGTCTGAATTCGACGACCATGCGTAACGGGAAGAATCGATGGCGTCGTCAAAAGTCAAGCATCCCTCTAGGATTGCGGTGTTGGCCGTAATGGCCGACGCGGAATCAGATAACACTCCCACCAATGTTGTAAATGGAATGGTATCCCATCCCGTACCGGCCGAATTCGTCGCAAAAAGCCCTCCATAGTAGTGTTTTCCAGCCGCGAGACCTGTTATTGACGTGGCAAAGGTGCTGTCTGAGTTCTGGTATGTGCCCGAAATCGTAGCGGAAGGACTGCTTAAATCCGAGCTCACGCTCCAAACTGAACCCGTCGCGCTCGGCAAGGGGAGTCCGTTATTACCCCCCAAATCTGTCACCTTGCCGGTGAGTGTCAATAGCTCACCGTCCCACTCACTTGTTCCCAAGGTCGGCGCCTCCGGTTTGGTCTTGAACATCTTGTTCGACACCGCGTCACTCCCGCGGCCCGCGCTATTGTCCGCATAGGCATTGAAATAGTAATCAGTGAAACGTGTCAAACCGGTCAATGACAGGGAAAAACCTCCGCTGTCCGGATCCGCATACGTCCAAGAATCATCCGACAGCAAGCTATCGCCAGCCGCCGCAAGCTCTGCGAAGTCAGTTGTACCCCACATAAAGCCCACGCTGTCAGGGGCCTTCCCCCCCATGTCATCAATGTACAAAATGAGCTTGGCCTCTTCTGGCGTTACATTGGCCGTGTCCAGCGTGAAACCACTCGGTAAATCCGGCAGCGTCCAGAACGAAATGGTGTCCTTTCCGTACCAACCGAACGGCCAAAGGTCGATCTCAATGTCTGTCATTTCAGGAGGAGAAGACCCATAATCGGGGTCATTGTAGATGCTGACCACCGAGTCATTGGCCGCCAAAGGAATGGCCATGTAACGCGTGTATCGCTTTAAATTGGATAGGTTGACCGCAAAAAATCCAGAGTCCACATGCAACTGCGCCGTATCCATTTGAGTCGGTAGCGGTGCAGAATTCTGCAAATAATCATCATAAGCTGCAACCAATTCCGCATTGAAGAGTTGAGGCAAATCATAAGGGTAAGAAAAACCCGTATCTGCCAAGGCCAATAAGTTTACGAAACTGAAGGGGGATTTCACCCCATCAGCATCTTCAAGGGAGTCCGCGAAATATTGATATTCAGTGAACGCAACCCCCCAAAGCCGCTCCGGAGCCCCGCCGTCATCTGTAATTTGAGCGCGGATGGTCGCAACCGATTGAGCAATGTTGATAACCTCTTGAGCTACAACGGATGGCGGCCCCAGTAAGGCATCGTCCAATTGGATTTGGAGGGACAAAATGCTATCGCGCAAAACGTAACAATCGTGCCACATGTTCACTGTCGTACCAAGGACTTCACCGCTTACGTATACATCGTAGACGGTATCCACTTCCAGAGCTCCTGCAATGCGCTCCTCCAAATCCCTGATCATGAGCATCAGCGTTGGCCAATCGCAATCCATTTGCAGTTCAGCATTGGAGGTATGGTCAATCAATTGACCTGTAACCGGCATGACCAATAAAGTATCACCTTGATAAGGAACGGAATCATGCAATGCATTTTGAGCATGAATGGAAGCCATCCCCGAAGTCAGAATGATGCAAATCAATGTAGCCAAATTTATTGACCGGCGAAGAAGATTGAGCGTCATGATAATGTCGATTAATAAGCAAAAAATTACTTTCAACAATATACTTTAGCCCCCTAAACAACGTTTCGCAGTTTATATCATTTCATTTTCGTATGACCCCCAAAAATCTAGCTCAACTTCCCCAGGGCATTCGAATTAAAAAAAACTGAAAATCAATTGTTTAGCGAGAAAACACAATTATTCATGATACCATCATCTGAATTACCTAACAAGAAATATCACCTCATTTTCATTGGTTTGCGTGGCGGACACGCAATATTCGCGGTCATATGAATGGAAGAACCTGATGATTCCACAAGCCCGCCATCTCTTCGTCATCTCGGCCATATTATTCATCCTGATCTCCCCAAGGGTTCGAGCACAACTGAACCAAGCCGAATGGATCGAGCGTTACGTATCCATCGTGACGGATTGCCAACACATTCAATCCTGCATTGAAGCCAAAGCGTTGGAATTTTATCCAGACAAAGCCGAAGAAGCATGTGATACCCGAATGCTCCGCACCGCGCTCCTTCTGACCAACCGAAACCTGGATGACCCCATCTTTGAGTACGCTTCGAATTCGTTGACCCTTTGCGATACGAATTTCAGCATTCTCCGGTACAACCTGGGACTAGCTCACTATACCCAGGGCAACTATTCCAGCGCTGAAAGGCAATTCATACAAGGAGCGAATCTGCTCGCCAAACCAGACCAACTTGAATATTTGAGTGCCGCGGGGGCTGCGGCTTTTGCCGCAAACGAACTAGAACGAGCCGCAACCCATTTTCGCGCCGCTTACCTCGCAGATAGTTTGAACCCTTCTCCCACCTTGTTGAACAACCTGTCGGGAATCTGCAATCAATTGGAAAGACCGGAAGAAGCAATCCAATGGGCTGAATTGGCACTTGAGGTCATGCAAAACCTCGATCCCAAGTACGCCGTTGTGCTGACCGAAGGGAGCATGGAAGATCTCGCTTATATCAACCTATTCAGTGCGGCTCTCCAATTGGAAAAATTGGAATTGGCCAATCAGTATTACATGCAGTTTGATTTGATGCAAAGCAACATGCCGATGCATCAAAAAGTCATCTTGTTGAATGCCTATATCCGACTCTCTGGAAAAACCAAACTATGGCAACTGTATGAAAATCAGATTCTTGCTGAAACCACCAACCCGCAGTCGGATAGCTTTGAGCAATTGCGCTCCGCTGGTGACCCGGCCCTTTACCTCCTGACTGGAGCTGCCAAACGTCACTACGCCGAAGGGGAACTCGAAACGGTTTGGAAGTCCATCTCCGTCCTGTTCCAACCTTCCTTAAAACGAGCGCGCGAGTGGGAAGCAACAACCGTTGCGTCCTCAACCAACGAATCCCTCCTTCGGAACCCCTGGATTTGGTGGGGACTTTCAGTCGTTTTCCTATTCCTGATTGTGAGACTCTCCCTTCTTCTGCGAGCCAACAAAACGAATAATCTGTCCCGTGGAAAGCAGAGATTAATTTTATTGGAGGCACTGCGAAGTGGGCAATTTAACCCGGACACCAAAGCCGAACTTTCTCGGATGTTAGCTCCAGAGACTTCATCCGATTCAACTTCAGCTCCCCCCATCAATGCCATTCGACTGAGTCGGTCACAAGCCATCGTATTGCGAGCTGGATTTGACGGTGAATTCCCTAAGGATACGGCAGCCACTCACAACTGGAGCCCAACCTATGTTTATCAGCTACGCTCCGAATTGCGGCGAAAACTTGGCATCCCACTTAGCCTTTCCTTTGAGCAATGGTATCGAAACAACCAACATTCTGGAGACGTCATTCTGAACGCACCCAATACCGATGAAAATGAGCCGTAAAGTCGCAACTAAAATGCTCCTCTGCTTAATTACCCTCGTTAGCATGGGCAACATGATGGCACAAAATGAGGGGGCCATTGACAGTGTACTCCAATGGACAAGGCTCGAGCTTCAAAATGGAATCAGCGAGAATTGGGAAGCCGAATTCGAATTGGCGCAAAAACGAATCAACGGTGACCGAGAAATTGCAAAGCAAACGCTCAAAGACTTCACCCACTTATTTCCATCCCTGCGCGGGATTGAATTGACCTCTGCAAATGGAAGCCAAACAGTCTCTGAGCGATTGATATGGGAAGTGGCTGTTTTCGAACACCAAATGATGGAGCAGACCGATCAAAGAGCGGTCGGCATTGAAACACCCAAATCCGAATTCTTGAAATCCCACAAAAAATCGCGTCAACTCATTTGGGCGCAAGGTATGGCTGGAGGGTTGCTGATCATTTTATTCACCTTATGGTTATTGTATACTCGAAGGGTAACCCAGAACCGCAAGGAAGATGCTCCGAATTCGGAAGAGACCAATTGGATCATCAACGAACTGGAATCCGACCCGACCAAAGAAGAAACCTTGGCGCAGTTGACGGTGCTCAATTTTCACCATGCACAACACCCCATTGCGTTGGATTTCAAGCACCGGAATCTGTGGAAGACACTATCCGACAGTGAACAATTGCTGGCCGCTCTGCTGTTCGACGGCATTCCAACCGAAGTGATCATCAAAGAGCTTAAAAAAAATCCAGGCACCGTTTACAACCTTCGCTCTTCCCTCCGGAAAAAACTGAACATCCCGGACCATGCTGATTTACAGCTATCGCTGCGCCAAATGACGCAGTAAATTTCGAAAGGAATCGATGTTGTATCGGCTATTCAACGACATAAACCCGCGCACCCCATGAAGGGACCAGGAGTTCTTGTCCTTCGCTGGTGTCGGTGGGGTCCAGGGCATTCACCAAATCCCTTCGCCCTTGAAGGACCTCGTCAAACCGATCCAGATTCAACACCATCGACGCTTCGGATTTATTGAGGACGACCAGGATGGTTTCTTCCTCGGAATCCCGGAAATACACATACGCACCGCCTTCCGGCACAAAGTGAATCAGCCGGCCCTTGGCCACTGCCGATGAATGCTGACGCCACTGCAACAAGGCTCGCATTTCGGTTTGGAAAGCCTGCGATTGGGGTGTTAAACCCATCCCTGTGATGGCGCTTGAATCATCGTCGATCCACCCCCCGGGAAAGTCACTCCGGATGTTGCCGTGACTTTCGTCTCCGGTGTTGGACATCAGGATTTCCGTGCCGTAATAAAACTGAGGTATCCCTCGTGTCGTCGCAAAAAAGTAGGCCGCAAGCCGGGTCCGGTTTACGTCATCCCCAAGCTGCGTATGCACCCGGCTCATGTCATGATTGTCCGGGAAAATCACATGATTGTACGCATCCGGATACAAGAAATCATTCCCGAGCATCTCATACAGTCGCACCCAATCGGAGTGCCAGGCTTCCTCCTCTTTTAAGCATTGCATGGTCGCGTGATGCAAGGGAAAATCAAGCAACCCCGGAAGGCAAGAAACATAGCCGTCTGGATTTTGTTGACCCGCTTGCCAGTAAGCCAAGACCGCCGGATTCAAGCTCCATTCCTCCCCACAGATGTTGAAATCCGGGTAAGCCTCCATGATTTCGCAAGTCCAACGCGCCATGAAGGCAGCATCCGAGTAGGGATACGTATCCATGCGAATGCCGCTGAGTCCGAGGTATTCAATCCACCAAATCGTGTTTTGAATCAAGTAATCCGAGAGCAGGGGTTGGCGCTGGTTCAGATCGGGCATCTCTTCCACGAACCAGCCGTCGGCAAAACCACGCACATCGCTAGCAACGGCATAAGGATCGCGCAGCGTCGTGCGGCGGTGGGTGGTTTGGGTGTATTGGCCTCCGTTGTTGATCCAATCTGCCGTCGGCAGCTCCTTCATCCACCAATGCTCAGAACCGCAATGGTTCATGATCATGTCCATGATGACTTTCAGACCTTTGGCATCCGCATCCTGCACGAGCTCCCGGTACGCTTCGTTCGTACCGAAACGCGGGTCGACGCGGTAGTAATCCGTGGTGGCATATCCGTGATACGACCATTGAGGTTGGTTGTTTTCGAGAATGGGATTGAGCCAAACCGCCGTAAATCCCATGTTCGCAATGTAATCGAGGTGGGCACGGATGCCCGCAATGTCGCCGCCGTGCCGGCCGTGGTCGTCTTCGCGATTCAGTCCCTCGAGCATCCCGGGCACCTCGTCGTTCGCAGGATCACCGTTGGCAAATCGGTCCGGGGTAATGAGGTAAATGGCGTCGGAGGCGTCGTATCCCTGGATGTCGCGTTCAGTTCTCGCCTTGAGCTCAAATGGAGTTCGCCCCACCGTCTTGCCTTTGCGATTCGTCGCGTCTCGCCACTGAATGGCCAACGTCCCCGGCTCAGCCTTGTCAGAAATAGCAAGGTAAAGGAACGCGTAATGGGGTCCGTCCCCGTGTACCACCCGGGCAATCTGTACGCCCGGATAATCCACCACCGGCGCGAGTTGGGCAACGCGATCACCGTGGACCATGATTTGGACCGTATCCACGGGCATCCCCACCCACCAAAAAGGCGGGTCGATGTGCTCAATGAAGGTTTGCGCCATCGAAGGAGTTTGGAAGCCAACGATGGCGAGGAAGACAAGAACGATGCGATGCATACTTGGAAGGTCAGTCGGTGATTTCACCGACAAAGAAACGCGGCATTTACAACCACCGCAACAACCGGTCGATCAACTTCGTCTTCCAAGCCGTGTAAGGTGGCATGAGTAGCGCACCTGCTCCATCAAATCGCTGCTCGTACACTCCGCGAAAATGCGTGAACTCTTTGAACCCGTGTTCGCCGTGACCGGAACCGATGCCGCTGTTGCCAAGCCCGCCAAAAGGAAGGTGATTGCTTGACACATGGATGACGCAGTTGTTGATGCTTGCGCCTCCGGATTGCATGCGATTCAGCGATTCGGAAACAAAGGATTTTCGGTTGCTGTATATGTATAAAGCCAACGGTGTGGGACGCGCATTCACAAAGTTCACGACCTCATCTAGGGACGTATAAGTCACGATGGGCAATACCGGACCGAAGATTTCCTCTTCCAAGATTTCAGCACCGCTATCCACGTTACGTACAATCGTCGGCGCCACAAAACACCCTTCGATATCTGCTTGTCCACCCTGCACCACTTCGGCTCCCCGCGCTACCGCATCGTCCACCAATCGGTGAATGCGGTCGGCATGACGAGGCGCGGCAATGCGCTGATAATCTTTATTTTGAATCGCATCACCTGGATACAATTCAAGCATCGCCAACTTGAGCTCTTCCACGAACTCAGCTTCCCGATGAGCCGGAACAAAAACATAATCCGGAGCCACACAGATTTGACCTGCATTCGACAATTTGGCCCACGCGATTTTCTTGGCGGTGGACTTGAACGACTTCATGTCATCCACAATCACTGGAGACTTCCCCCCCAATTCCAACGTGACACTGCACGGGTGTTGAGCTGCTGCGCGCATCACAATTTTACCGACCGCAGGAGAACCCGTGAAATAGATGTGGTTGAAGGGCATGTTGAGCAGGTGGGTCGCCGTTTCAGGTCCCCCTTGGACCAACGCCACCTCCCGAGGATCGAACACAGCGGACACAATTTCCGCCACAACTTTCGCGGTATGCGCCGTCACTTCCGAGGGCTTCAGCATGACCGTGCAGCCCGCCGCAATGGCCGCTACCAGGGGACGAAACAACAACTGCATCGGATAATTCCAAGGCGCGATGATGAGCGCCACCCCCTTCGACTCGGCCCGAACCCACGAAGCTGAACCCACAAGTGCAAGCCCTCCAGGCACACGCCGCGGCTTCATCCACGATTTCAACCCCTTTTT
>JBMSHA010000008.1:0-20096 GCA_049416245.1 Flavobacteriales bacterium
CCACACCGCCTGCTCATCCATTCAAAAAGAAGACCACTCAAGCACCCTCTGCTCCTCCAGTCACAGATTCGGGAAAGCGCATGAAACGCGTGGAGTCATCCCCAATCGAACCCACTGCCTCCGGCTCGCCGAATCCATCTGCCTCGGGCGGCATCGCAGAAGGCGCAAAGGTTTGGCATGAGAAATTTGGCAAAGGCAAGGTATTGCGCATCGAAGGCGCCAGCCCCAATGAAAAGGCCACGGTCTTTTTCCCGGAAGCGGGCCAAAAGCAGCTTCTGTTGAAATTCGCCAAACTCGAAGTTCTGAACTCCTGATGGACGGGCGGCAATTCCTTATCCTATGCTTCGCTGGGTGGACATTCGGTTGTCGGCCAGAGCCTGCGGGTGACTTGACCTTGCTCGTCGAAGCGAGCCACGCGTACACGGGCGAGCCGGTTTCGGGAATTGATTTTGAATTGGAACGCCGGGTGCTGGAAAACGGCGTGCTCAACGGGAATTACCAATGGGTAGGGAGTGAAACCACCGAATCCAATGGCCGTGCCGAGTTTCATTTCAAGCGGGTGAATGCATTGGATTACCAATTGAAATTGGTTTCGAGCGATTGGTTCAACCGATCCGATTTCATCCATCCCGATGCGTTCATCACGCAAACCGAAGTTTCGACACAGGTCGAGGCAACTCCTCGCGGCACCGTACACATTCGCCTCGTCAACGCATTTCCTTTCGATGAAGCCGACCAAATTCAATTTCGCACGCTGAACATCCCTGGAGAATACCTCACATGCTCTAATGCATGGGAATCACATACGGGCGAGGCGGTCCAGGTGGAGCGCACATGCGATGTGGAGGCGGATCGGTATTTACCATACCTATACGTCGTCACGCGAAATAACGAGTCGATCGAAACGCTCGATTCAATTTGGGTTCCGCGTGGTGTATTGACCGAATTGGAAATTCTCTATTGAACATGACCGAACTGCGAAAACACGACTTGACCGTTCCAAAGACCGCTCGATATTTCATGGTCGGTCCCGAGCCTGGGGAAGCAAAGGGTGTAATCATCGCCCTCCACGGTTATGGGCAAATGCCCGAGTTCTTTTTGCGAAAATTTGACGGCGCAGCGAAAGCAGGATGGTGCGTGGTGGCGCCAGAAGGTCTTCATCGGTTTTATGTGCAAGGCACGAACGGGAGAGTCGGCGCATCATGGATGACCAAAGAAGCTCGCGAGTCCGATATCGCCGATTACGTCCATTACCTCGATCGAGTCGTTGCAGAAATCAAAATTGGGGAGCATCGGCCCATTTTGTTGGGATTCTCTCAAGGAGTGGCAACCGCCTGCCGTTGGGCAGCCATGGGCCAATCTCAATTCAAACGATTGATTTTGTGGGCCGGCGTATTTCCTCCCGATTATCCGTGGGATACCGGATGGGATCAACTCAAAGGATTGACCATCGATGTCGCACTCGGCACAGAAGACGCTTTCTTTGACGACGCGCTCATGACCGACACCTCTGCTCTTTTAACCGAACGAGGCATCGAACACCGGACGCATTCGTTTCATGGCGGACATGCCGTGGACCCGGAGCTGCTGATTCAATTGCTCGGGCCTAAATTTGACCAAACTGCAAGCAAATGAAAATCAATAACCTCATCGCCAGCTGGGCGGTCTTCTGCCTTATCGGAAGCGCCTCGGCTCAGCATGTGACATGGCCGCACGCGCTCGGAGAAGCAGAAAGGAACCATGTCGAGCGCATCGGATTTGAACCCATCCAAACTCGAGGCATCGAAACGCCTCCTCCATTTGATTCATTGCGGACGGCCGCAGAATGGGAAGAGGTCGAAGCCTTGACCATTTCTTGGACCTCATTTCCATGCATTCAAAAACAAATCGTAGCCGCGGCGAAAGAGGAATGTACGGTAATCATCTTCGCCGATAATACGGGCGAGGTCGAGGATTACCTCACGGGCGCCATTTGCGGCGGATCACTGGACTTGGAAAATGTCCAAATCGTGCCTACGGAATACAATTCCATCTGGATCCGTGATTATGGAGCGAACACGGTGTATGGCAGTTGGAAGGACGACCGGGTGTTGGTGGATTGGCTGTACAACCGACCCCGCCCCGACGACGATGTCATCCCGGATGTGTTGGGTGAAACCATGGGCATTGACCTCTACAGCACGACTGCTCAACCGAACGATTTAATGAACACAGGCGGCAACTGGATGTCTGACGGATTTGGAACCGCTTTTGCCTCGGAATTGGTTTTGGATGAAAACAACGGAGGCAGTTCGTGGTGGACCGATTTCCCGGATCACTCGGAATCCGAAATTGATGAGATCGTCGAGGCCTTTCACGGAGTGGAGACCTACATCAAAATGCCCAACCTGCCTTTTGACGGCATCCACCACATCGACATGCACATGAAGCTGCTGGATGAAAGCACGTTGCTCGTAGCAGAATACCCGGAAGGCGTTGCGGACGGACCGCAAATCAATGCCAACATTGATTACGTGTTATCCAATTACACCACTCGCTGGGGCACGCCATTCGAGGTCGTGCGCATCCCAAGTCCTCCGCAATCCGGTTTTGGTGGAGGGTACCCTGATGAGAATGGGTGGTATTTGACCTACACCAATTCGGTTTTCGTCAACAACACCGTTTTGCTTCCCACCTACTACACCGAATACGACACCACCGCCATTCGCATTTATGAAGAGGCGCTTCCCGGATATGAAATCGTTGGCATCGACTGCGACAACAACGGTTCGGCCATCATCTCACTTAGCGGAGCGATCCATTGCATCACCCACACCGTCGGCGTGGAGGACCCCCTCATCATCAGTCACCTGCCGCTCTCGGATACGGATGATGACGAAAATGACTATCCCGTCGAGGCCTACCTGAGCCACCGCAGTGATATCGCTTCGGCGTCCATGTTTTGGTCTGTGGATTTGACCGGTGCCTGGAATGAAGTGAGCATGACGGCCGCCGACGCGTCAGGTAATTGGACGGCCGACATCCCCGCCCACCCTCAAGGAACTACCGTCCACTATTATGTCGCGGCCACAGCCAATTCTGGCAAATACGGAACCCGACCGATGCCTGCGCCGGATGGTTGGTGGAGTTTTGAAGTCATCGACCCATCGGTGGGTATCGGTTCGATTTCTGCCTCACCCATGGAGGCCGCTTACCCCAATCCTGCACAAGCCATTACATGCATTCCTGTGGACTTGCTTCGCGGCATGAACGGCGAACTTTTCGTGATGAATGCACTCGGAGAAGTGGTCGAACGGGTGCACGAAGGATGGTTTCCAGCCGGTACGAGCAAGTACTTCCTTCATGCCAATCGACATGCCGCTGGCGCGTACATCATCGCGTTGAGAGGAGAAAATGGCACCGTGTGGACGCAGCACCTCATGGTCCATTGATTTGATTCTGTGAAATAAAAAAGCCCGCTTATCGCGGGCTTTTTTGTTTTGGGCTCAACGGCCGTCAATCTCGCCGTCAATCTCGTCGCCCCAATAAACGCAGCAGGAAGAGGAATAAGTTCACAAAATCCAAGTAGAGGCTCGTCGCCCCGAGAATGGCCAACTTCGCGCCCGTCTCAGACCCGTATTCTACTCCAGCTCCAATTCGCTTCAATTTTTGTGTGTCGTATGCGATCAATCCGGTAAATACCAGAACTCCGCCAATGCTGATGATGTAATCCAGCGATGCTGAGCCGATAAACCAATTCACGAAACTCGCGATGATGATGCCGATCAGCGCCATCATCAAAATGCTACCAAACCGAGTCAAATCCGTTTGTGTTGTATAACCCACTACCGCCATGACACCAAAAGTCGCCGCCGTGATCACAAACACTTGCGTAATGCTCGACATCGCGTACACCAGAAAAATACTGCTCAACGAAATGCCCATCACCGCACTGAAGGCCAAGAAAAGTAAGGTAATGCTCATGGACGACCAGCGCTGAAAACCAAGATTCATCGCCAAAATAAAACCGAGTGGCGCCAACATGACCACCCAACCCAAGCCGCTCATTCCTCCTGTTTCCATATTGTACAATTGGGTGATGAAACCCGACTGGACGGTGTAATACGATGCAACAGCGGTAACCGCCAATCCGGCGACCATCCAACTGAATACGTTCGCAATAAACCGCGATACAACGGACTCATCCTGGATGAGCGCGTCATCAAAAATTCGAGGAGATTCAAATTCATTCATGACACAAATTTGGGCAGAATTTCATCAAATCCACCTCCTCAAGTTCGCCAAAAAAATCTTTCGATGCGACAGAGCTCTAGCGCTTATCCGCGACCGTAGGATGAACCCACCGCCAATCGCATGAATTCCTCGCGCGTTTTAGGATCCGTCAAAAACAACCCAGTGAATGCACTTGTCGTCGTGATGGTGTTTTGCTTTTCGACTCCGCGCATCTGCATGCACAGGTGACGAGCTTCGATGACAATCGCCACGCCTTTTGCTCCCAGCGTATCTTGGATGCAATCGCGCACCTGTTCTGTCAGACGTTCTTGCACTTGCAAGCGCCGTGAAAAAGCATCCACTACACGCGGAATTTTGCTCAATCCAACAATTTTCCCATCCGGGATGTAGGCGACATGTGCCTTACCAAAGAATGGCAGCATGTGGTGTTCGCACAAACTGTAGACCTCAATATCGCGCACCAACACCATCTCATCACTCGGCTCTGTAAAAAGCGCACTCTTCAAAATATCAGCCGGATTGACTCCATTTCCGGAGGTCAGTACCGCCATCGCTTTCGCCGCTCGCTCAGGCGTCTTCAGGAGGCCCTCTCTCTGGGGATTTTCGCCAATTCTTTCAAGGATGCCATGGAAGTGTTCGGTGAGGTCGCCCACTGCTTCCTCGTCCCAAATATCTTTTCGTTCGTAAATCGCCATCAGGATTCGCCGTAATAGTCCGCGTAGTTATTTTCTGTCTCATACAAGCGCACACGCTCCAACTTACAACCATTTTGTACCATGATTGGTTCAAGCTGTTCCCAAATACCGATGACCAAGTTCTCGACAGATGTCTGTTTTCCAGCCAACCAGGGCACATCCATGTTGAGGTTTTTGTGATCCAGTGGCTCTTCGACAAATTCGCAGATGATCGCCTTCAAGTCCGTGAAATTGATGAAGTATCCCGTAGCCTCGTCGATGGCTCCGCGGACGGTGACAAACACTTCGTAATTGTGGCCATGCCAATTTGGATTGGCGCATTTACCAAATACTTCAAAGTTCTTTTCGGCATCCCAGTCCTCATTCCAGAGTTTATGGGCGGCGTTGAACCGGGCGCGGCGGGTGATGGTGACTTCTTTCATCGGAATCAGCGGCAAAGATACGCGAAGGTGCTTTCTTACCTTTGCGCCATGATCGTGATTACAGGAGCTGCTGGTTTCATTGGGAGCGCCCTTGCCGCTCGCCTCAACGAGGAACGCTTTTTTGATTTGGTGTTGGTCGATGACTTCAGTCGGTCGGATAAACGGGCGAACCATGAGGAGCTCACTTGCGCCGCAAAAATCGATCGGTCGGCGTTTTTTGATTGGTTGACAATCAACGAAAACCAAGTGCAATTCATTTTTCACTTGGGCGCCCGCACAGACACCACCGAGCAAGACCGCAGCATTTTTGACGACTTAAACTATTCATACAGCCAACGCGTATGGAATGCTTGCATCCGGTTCGGGATTCCTTTGGTCTACGCTTCCTCAGCAGCCACCTACGGTGGCGGTGAACATGGGTATGCTGATGATCATCAAATTGTTGAACAGCTCAAACCCTTAAACCCGTATGGCGAGTCAAAAAATGATTTCGACCGCTGGGCCTTGGGCGAAGTTGCAAAGGGTCAGGCCCCCTATTTCTGGGCCGGATTGAAGTTTTTCAATGTTTTCGGGCCCAACGAATTCCACAAAGGGCGCATGGCGAGTGTCGTGTTCCACACATTCAACCAGGTCAATGCCACGGGCAGCATGAAGCTGTTTCGCTCGCATCGCGAAGATTATTCCGACGGCGGTCAGACTCGGGATTTTGTGTACGTGAAGGATTTGGCGGAAGTATGCCTGTTTTTAATGCATCACCGCAAAGCTTCTTCAAGCGGATTGTACAACCTCGGCACGGGTCACGCTCGCACGTTTTTGGATTTGGCGAAGGCCACATTTGTCGCCATGGGCAAAAAGCCGAACATCGGCTTTATCGACACCCCGGAAGATATCCGGGACACCTACCAATACTTCACCGAAGCCGACATGAGCAAATTGCGCAGCATTGGTTTTGATCGGCCCTTCGCGACGCTCGAAGACGCCATTCATGACTACGTGAAAAACTACTTAATTCCCGGCACGCGCTGGCACGCTTCAGCCTAATCGTTCTTCCCACGCTGCGAGCTGAGCGCGCACTGCACGCAACCGATTCAAAAGCGCCTGTTTATCGAGTGCATCCGCTGCTTGAACTGCAGCCTGTTCACTGGCCATGGCTGCGGCAACCTCGCTTCGCTTTTTCATGGCACGACGTGCGCCGTCGATGGTGTACCCTTGGTCTTTGACAAGCCAAGCGATTTGCTGAATGATCTCCACATCGTTGGCGGTGTAGAAGCGCTTTCCGCGGGCATTCGTCCGGGGCTTCAACGGAGTAAATTCCTTTTCCCAATACCGCAATTGTGAAGCATTCAACCCCAATTGCTCCGACACTTCCGTGATGGTGAAATAGCGTTTCTCGATGGATTTGTTGAAAGGCATGCGCTACGAAAATTACGCAAATTTGGCGGAACTCCTAGTTAACTACTACGAATTGAGTGGGTTAGCTGCAAATCTATCACTCCATCAATCAAACGACTGATTCGAATTGGCCGATTGGCGCAGCATTTCTTCATACTGCTCGGGCGTAAGATCGTTGAAGTAATACTGCGCGGGATTGACTTTCCGCCCGTCTTTATGCACTTCGTAGTGCAGGTGTGGAGCTACGGAAGTACCCGTGGACCCCACCAATCCGATGACTTCACCCCGCTTCACCTTTTGGCCTTGACGCACCAGAACCTTGCTCATGTGCGCATACAACGTTTCGTAACCAAAACCGTGTCGGATGATGACGTGCCGGCCGAAACCATTCCAAGTGCGCTTGGCCAAGATGACTTCCCCATCACCTGTGGCGAAGATTTCGGTGCCCGTCGGCGCGGAGAAGTCCATTCCGTAGTGCATTTTCCGCACTTTATAAATGGGATGAATGCGATACCCATAACCGCTGGCCATGCGCTTCAAATCCTCGTTTCTCACCGGCTGAATAGCGGGGATGGATTTGAGCAATTCCGATTGATTTTTCGCCAGTTCCAAGACCTCATCAAACGAGCGGCTCTGCGCCACCAACCTTCGCTGCAATTCAGCCAAGCGCTCCTCAGATGAGATCACCGCCTGTGAGTGGTCGTAGCCGCGCAACCTTCGGGAACGATCGAGGCCACCAATTCCTGGATTGCGTAAATGATTTGGATACGATTCAACGCCAAAAATCGAACGGTAAATGGCATCATCGCGGTCACTGAGGTCATTCAAAATGACCGCCATGTCCCGCATATCATCGTCCATTTTCGACAGGCGTTCTTCTAAAAATGCTATTTCTCGGCGTTGAGCCCGATCCGTCGGACTTTCGAAATACGTGTCAAAAATGTAAACACTACCTCCTGACACAATCGCCAGAACGGCCAATCGCTTTGCCACCAGCAATACGTAATCCTTTAAACCAAACGGAGTCTCCTCCATTTGCAACGTCGTCTCGTTGTATCGGATTTTGTGAAAACGCTTCGCCATAACCATGCAAATGTGCAATTTTAATTTGGGGTGACCGCTGTACAGGAAACTCTTTTATGGATTTTTGCAGTGCATAATCACCTAATACGGGCTCAAACGCGCCCTCACGCTATGGAATCCAAACTGATTCGCGAACGTTTTCTCGAGTTTTTCGCATCCAAAGGACATGAAATCGTCCCTTCAGCCCCGATGGTCATCAAGGACGATCCCACGCTGATGTTTAACAATGCCGGGATGAATCCGTTCAAAGACCTCTTTCTCGGAAACAGCCCCGTTGTGCATCCGAGAATCGCCGACACCCAGAAATGCCTGCGGGTGAGTGGAAAACACAATGATCTGGAAGAGGTGGGGGTGGACACGTATCACCACACGATGTTCGAGATGTTGGGCAATTGGTCTTTCGGTGATTACTTCAAGCAAGAAGCCATTGATTGGGCATGGGAATTATTGACCCAGGTCTATGGCCTCAATGAAGAGGACTTGTATGTGACGGTATTTGAAGGAGACGCAGAAGATGGATTGGAAGCGGACTCCGAAGCTGCTGAAATTTGGTCCAAATGGGTGCCCGAAGAGCGCATCTTACAGGCATCGAAAAAGGACAATTTCTGGGAGATGGGCGAAACCGGGCCTTGCGGGCCTTGTTCAGAAATCCACATCGACTTGCGGGACGAAGCCGAAAAAGCCGCGATCCCCGGGCGTGATTTGGTCAATGCCGACCACCCCCAGGTCGTCGAAATTTGGAACCTTGTTTTCATGCAATTCAACCGCATGGCCGATGGTTCATTGGTTTCGCTACCCAATAAGCACATCGACACTGGAATGGGTTTTGAACGCCTGGCGATGGCCATGCAAGGCAAAAAATCGAATTACGATACCGACGTTTTCCAGCCGCTGCTCGATCGCATCGCAACCCTGAGCGGAAAATCTTATGGCCGAACCGATTCCAAAGCCGACATCGCGTTCCGGGTTATTGCCGACCACATTCGCGCAGTTGCATTCAGCATCGCCGACGGCCAATTGCCATCAAACACCGGTGCGGGCTATGTCATTCGCCGCATCTTGCGTCGGGCCATCCGTTACGGCTATTCGTTTCTGGAGCTTCAAGAGCCGTTCATGCACGCGCTGGTGGAAACGTTGGCCGCACAAATGGGTACCGCTTTTCCCGAACTCAATGTCCAACAAGCGCTCATTCAACGCGTTATTCAGGAAGAAGAAGAATCGTTCCTTCGCACTTTGGCAAAGGGAATCGAACGATTGGAGGCTCGGCTGGACGAATTCGCTGGAAAAAAGGAACTGCCAGGGGATGTTGTTTTCGAACTCTATGACACCTTCGGTTTCCCTGTCGATCTCACCGCGTTGATGGCCGGTGAAAAAGGGGTGTCGGTAGATGAAGTAGGCTTTGAAAAAGCCATGGAGGCAACCAAGGCGCGAAGCCGAGCAGCAGGGAAGTTGAGTGCAGATGATTGGGTGCACGTACACGATGATTCCGAAAGTACTTTCGTGGGTTACGACCAGCGCGAAAGCGAATGCCGCATCCTCAAATACCGTGAGGTGCAAGCGAAAAACAAAAAATTCTACCAGCTCGTACTGGACGTAACGCCATTTTACCCGGAAGGCGGTGGTCAAGTCGGTGACGCTGGTGAACTCACGGAAGCAGGAAGTTCAGCTGGCAAACCACTCGCGATTTGGGACACGAAAAAAGAGAACAACCTGATTGTGCATTTCACGAATGCACTGCCGGAAAAAGTGGACGCCACCTTCACGGCACGAGTCACCCGTGACCGCCGAGACGATACCCAACGCAATCACACCGCAACCCATTTACTGCACGAAGCACTGCGCGACGTTTTGGGAACCCATGTGGAACAAAAGGGATCTTTGGTCAAAGCCGATGCTTTGCGATTTGACTTCTCTCATTTTTCGAAGATGACCTCCGATGAATTGCTCGCCGTGGAGCAGCAAGTAAATGCCAAGATCTTGGCCAATCACCCGCTGGTCGAGCACCGCGCCCTGTCCCTCGAAGATGCGAAAGCCAGTGGGGCCATGATGCTCTTCGGAGAGAAATACGGAGACGTGGTTCGGATGATTGAATTTGATTCGTCAAAAGAACTGTGCGGTGGAACGCATGCGCCGGCAACCGGAGCATTGGGGCTGTTCCGCATCACCCAAGAAACTGCAGTCGCCTCTGGCATCCGGCGCATTGAAGCCATCACCGGATCGGCGGCTTTGGCTTCTGTGAAAGAAGAACAGCAGACCCTCGAAGAATTAAGACAACTGCTGAAGGCTCCAGCCAACCTGAACAAAGCCGTCGAAGACATGCAACTGAAGCTGGCCTCGTTGCAGAAAGAAATGGACGCGATCAAACAGAAAGAAGCCGCTGCAGCGAAGTCGGATTTGGCCAGCAACCTCGAAGTCATCAAAGGAGTCAATGCGTTTATTGGTGAACTCCCATTAGATGCTGGCGCCATCAAGGACATCGCCTTCCAACTCAAAAACGAACGCGCGCCGTTCTTTGGCGTGTTTGGCTCAAAATCCGGGGGCAAAGTCACCTTGACGGTCGCCATCAGCGATGATTTGATCGCAGAACGTGGCCTCAATGCCGGAGCCATCGTGCGGGAATTGGCCCAACACATTCAAGGCGGCGGCGGCGGTCAAGCTTTTTTCGCCACGGCAGGCGGAAAAAAAGCAGAAGGCATCTCGGCCGCTTTGGCGCAAGCAAAGGGAATCCTTTGATTCTCGATACCATCAAAATGACTCAACGAAAAAGGCGCCTGAAGGCGCCTTTTTTGATTGCCCCCGAAGGGGTATGTGTGTTAAGCGGAATGCGTTAAGCCGTTTGCCAGTTGGAAGGTGATTTTGCCGCGCTTCCATAAACCGGACCTTCATACTCTTCTTGATAGGCCAAGCTCAAGTTGAGCACATAAAACACATTGAAAACGGAAGCCAAAATGAAGTCTGTTGTCGTGCGCTTACCAAACGCCTGAGCCAATTCAATGACAGTCTTGAAGAAAAAATAAACATTGAAACCTGGAACCAAAAACAACAACGCATGTGCATCAGGCCGACCCAAGATGCGCATGGCAACAACGACGTTGTAACCGGGAATCAACGCCGCCCAGATAGGCTGTCCGCATTTCATGAACAGTTTACAATTGGCGCCGATGGCGATCACCACCATAAATACCGTGGCCGCCGCAGTGGGGCCGCTCATTTCCATGCCTAAAAATCCAATATTGCCCATCTTGGTAAGAGTTGTGTTCAAAAAGAAGACGTGTCCCTTGTACAAAGGTTGCCTTTCAACCTACACAAATTGAATGGGTTAGACCAAAGAAATCACCAAGGTCTCGTTGATTCAGTCCGAGAGTGCACCAAAGCGCTTCACACGCGCTGCATCGATGGCTTCGCCTTTCGGAGTCAAAATAACCAACCGCTCTACCACATTGCGCAACTCACGAATGTTCCCGGTCCAATTGGCGTTTTGAAGCATACCCATGGCCTCTGAAGTGACGTCAAGCTGCAACCGCCCATGCTGTTCGCAAATCGCCTTCAAAAAATGATCAACCAAAATCGGCACATCGCCACGCCGGTCATTCAACGCCGGAACATGCACCGGGATCACAGCCAAGCGGTGAAACAAATCCTCGCGGAACTCGCCCGCTTCGATGGCCTGTCGGAGATTTTTGTTGGTGGCGGCGACCACGCGAACATCCACCTCGATTTCCTGCTCCCCACCCACGCGAGAAATTCGATTTTCCTGTAAGGCGCGCAGCACTTTCGCTTGGGCTGAAGCGCTCATGTCGCCAATCTCATCCAGGAACAGCGTACCGCCTTGGGCTTGTTCAAATTTGCCCTTCCGCTGCTTGACGGCACTCGTGAACGCTCCTTTTTCGTGTCCAAACAACTCACTTTCAATCAACTCAGATGGGATGGCCGCGCAGTTTACTTCGATGAACGGACCGTCGTGACGTGTACTGAGTTCATGCAATTGCCGGGCCACCAATTCCTTTCCCGTGCCGTTTGCGCCGGTGATGAGCACGCGGGCATCCGAGGGTGCGACCGTGCAAATAAGCTCTACGATGTCTTGAATTTCGCGCGATTCTCCCACAATGGCTGTAGATCGTTCGGCCTGAATTTTACGCGTGAGTCGCTCCGTTTCAGCCTCCAATTGGCCTTGATCCAATGCGTGCCTCACGGTGAGTAAAATCCGATTCAGATCCAGTGGTTTTTGAATAAAATCGAAGGCCCCTTCTTTGATGGCTTGAACGGCCGTTTCCACCGTTCCGTGACCGCTGATCATGATAACACGGCTACTGGTGCCCTTTTCCATCAGGATTTCGAGCACTTCCAGCCCATCCATTTTGGGCATTTTGATGTCACAGAAGATTACATCAAATGCAAACTTGCCAGCGAGCTTGACACCCTCTGCCCCATCTTCGGCTTCCGAGACCAAGAAATCTTCATATTCCAAAATCTCCCTCAGACTTGCGCGGATGGGAGCTTCATCATCGATGATCAAAATTTTAGGAGACTTCTTCATGGTCTTGCGTTATTGGCCATATTCTGTGCAAAGATGTTGCCAAATTCCGTGCATCACGCCTTCTCGTAAGGCATGAGGCGAACGCATCACACGAGCCGTGGGGGGCAGGTTGTTAAGCACGTTTTGCAACAGCATGGAAGACAGGGGTATCAGGCGGGCGCGAGCGGGGGACATTCCGGGCATCTTGAGTCGCTCCTCGATGGATCGTGTGATCAACTCCTGATGCAGCGCATTCAATCGGTCACGGCCCAATTCCTTGAGCGGCGCATCCGCTTCCACATTCAAAAGGTCCGCGAACGTATCAAATGACCCACTGCTGCCCACGAGAGCCAAAGGGCTGTGCGCTTGAATGAGCGAGCGCACTGGGGCGAGCGTTTCTGTCAAAAATGCCTCATAACGATCCACGCCTTGTTGTTCGATCGGATCGGTTGGCTTGCCAAATTCTTCCAGCCTACCCACGCCTGCATCCAAACTCACCCACTCCACAGCTTTCCAGGCATCTCCCTCCTTGCGACTCACAATGAACTCCACACTGCCTCCGCCAATATCCATCACCAGCACCGGACCGGTGGCATCGCCCAAGGTTTGTGCCACTCCATCGTGAATGAGGTGAGCCTCGGCGTAGCCATCAATGATCTCCAGCTCCCACCCCAACTCGCGGTGCACTTGTTTCGCAAACGTGGCGCCGTTCTGCGCGTCGCGGAGGGCGCTTGTCCCGAGAATCCGCACGGTATCAACGTCGTAATTCTCGGCTGCTTGGTGCAAAACACGCAAGGCATCCATCCCTCGAGCAAAACGATCGGGCAAGATGGTGCGACTTCGGAAACCGCCTTGACCGATGAATACCGGCCTGCGCAGCACAATTTCTTCCTCCCATCCAGTGGATTGGCAGGTAGCGATGAGCATGGTAAACAAATTGGTTCCGCAATCCACCACGGCAGCGCGGCGACTCCAATCGGGGAAAGAGGAAGCTTCGGCCATGTTTGGGGTTCAGTCATGGCGCAACCACCGCACCAGTTCTGTGAATGTGACTTTTTTACCGTGCATGAGGATGCCCGTCCGAAAAATGCGGGCAGATAGCACGACCAAAATGTAGGCGGTTGCAATCACCCCGGCGAGCGAAACGGCCAATTCCCACCACGCCACTCCCAAGGGGAGTCGAATTAGCATCAGAATCGGAGCTGTGAAAGGAACAAACGATCCGATGAATGCGATTTGGCCCTCAGGATTTTCCATCGCCATGGCAGCAATCAAGTAAGAGGCCATCAGTGGCAACATGGCCGGCAGCATCAAATACTGTGCGTCGGATTCATTGTCCACCGCCGAACCGATGGCAGCAAAGACAGCCGCATACATAAAAAATCCGGCCACAAAATACACCAACGCCGAGCCCACCATGAGCGGCCAATTCACATCCAACAAAAATCCGACGGCATCATTCGATGCCATCCACGTTTCAAAATCCACGGTGACGTTATCGTTCGCCGCGGCCTGCAACATCCCGGTCATTTCGAGCGAGACTCCACCAACCTGGAACACCAAGAATCCCAGCAAGGACAGCGCCACTACTTGCGTTACTCCCACCAATCCAATCCCGATGATTTTTCCGGTCATGAGTTCGATGGGCTTGACCACGCTGATGACCACCTCCACGATGCGGTTGGCTTTTTCCTCAATCACACCGCGCATGACGTGCATGCCGTACACGAGGATTTGGATGAACATGAAAAAGCTAAACATGAAACCAATGGCCGTTCGGCCGGTCGCGTTGCCATCCTTTGTTACGACGTCCTCTCCGACGAGACTCACCTTCGTTTTCAATCGCTTGTACGTTGCATAGTCAAGCGCCAATTCTTCCTTCACCTTAAACCGTTCAATGGCCGCCGAAAGGTCGCGTTCCACATAATTTTGAACGCTCAAGGAAGGAGCACGATCGTACACAAATTTGGCACTCGCGTGTTGCAAAATGCCATCGTCAAAAAATACCATCATGGTATAATCTGACGCCAAAAACGCTTCATCATCCAGTGCGCGTTCGGCAAAACGGTACTCCAAATTCCCCCGTTCAGGAAAACAATCGGGACAAATGGGAACCCAAGCCCGCAAGGTGGAATCCTCGTAACTGACCAAACCGGCCAAATCCGCCACCAACACTTTATGATGCTCAGTTTCCGCCCGCTCCATCCAAACCACAAATCCAATCAAGCCGGCCATCAACACCGGAATCAGCAGCGTACCCAAAATGAACGCGCGGCGACGTACACGTGTGTACCATTCCCGGAAGATGATGTGTTTGAGTCGGCTCATGCGGTCGTTGGGATTTGTTTTTCGACGGCCTTTATGAAGATCTCACGCATTCCCGGTTGCCAGGGCTTGCAAGATGTCAGGGCGACTTGGCCCGAAATCCAATGAAGCCACTCCGCCGGATCGGTTTGGGCCGGTAGACGAAGCATCGCTTGGTGTTCGCCACGCACGTTGGCTTTTTCGGCCACGTGCAGCAGTTCAGCACTGGCTCCTAGAGCGACGGTAAACGCCATGACCGAGTCGCGGAAGGTCACTTCGACGCGTCCATCTCGCGCGGCTTCGCGCAATTCCGGGACAGCGCCGTGCAAGACGAGTTGGCCGTGATTGAGCAATGCGACCTCATCGCACAATTCCTCAACGCTTCCCATATCGTGCGTCGATAAGAGGATGGTCGTCTTCCCTTCTGCTCTTAAATCCATGATCACATCGCGAACACGTTGTGCATTGATGGGGTCAAATCCGCTGAGCGGTTCATCGAGAATCAACAATCGCGGTTCGTGCAGAACAGAAAGAATGAATTGGATTTTCTGCGCCATGCCCTTGCTGACTTCACTTACTTCCTTGTTCCACCAACCGTCGACTTCCAGTCGTTCAAACCACCCGCGCAGTTTGGTCCTCGCTTCCTTCTTGTCCATCCCCCGCAACTGGGCGAAATACAATGCCTGCTCACCGACCCGCATGGACTTGTAGAGTCCGCGCTCTTCCGGCAAATAACCAATTTGAGCAAGGTGATGCCGCGCGAGTCGCTCGCCGAAAAAAGAAATCTCCCCTGCGTCCGGTGCGGTGATGCCATTGAGCATGCGCAACAACGTGGTTTTGCCTGCACCATTGGGGCCTAGCAATCCGAAAATCCCACCACTGGGCACCGTAAATCCTACACGGTCCAGCGCGCGCTGCGTACCGAATGCCTTTTCAATGCCCGAGATGTTCAACGCCGGTGAATCGTGCATGGCACCAAATTAACCATCAAGTGAACATATCGCGGACTTTGTCAAAAAAGCCTTTTTCCTGATGATTGGCGTCGGGCTGAAAATTCTCCGAATCCCTGAGCTTCTCGAGCAAATCCCGTTCATCGGATGTGAGCTTCTTAGGAGTCCAAACGTTGATGTTGACGAGCAAATCGCCATTGCCGTAGCTATCTACGGCAGGCAACCCCTTACCGCGCAAACGCACGATGCGCCCGCTTTGCGTGCCCGGTTCAATGGTGATTTTGGCCTTGCTTCCGACCATCGGCACCTCAGCAGAAGCGCCCAGTGCCGCATCGGTGAAAGGAATGTACAAATCGTAGTGCAGGTTTTTCCCATTGCGCTGGAGCGTTTCGTGCGGGATGGCCTCGATCACGACCAACAAGTCCCCGGGAACCCCGCCCATGGGCGCGCCGTTGCCTTCACCGCGTACACTCAGCTGCATGCCGTCCTCGACGCCCGCTGGTATTTCAATGGTGACCACGGCTTCTTTGCGGACCATGCCCCATTCGTCTGAACCAGAAGGACGCTTCTTCACGGACTGACCGCTGCCTTGGCATTGCGGACAGGTAGAAGCGGTTTGCATTTGGCCCAAGATGGTGTTTTGAACCCGGCGAACTTGCCCTGTTCCACCACAGGTTTGGCAATCGCTGTACTCGGCACCTTCCGCCTGAACCTGTTTGAATACCTTGACTTTTTTCTCTACGCCTTCGGCAATCTCCTCCAACGTCAACTTCACTTTAATGCGCAGGTTGGAGCCCTTCATACGACGACGACGACCGCCTCCTTGGCCTCCGCCTGCACCGCCGAAAGCACCTCCGAAAATATCACCGAACTGGCTGAAGATGTCCTCCATGTTCATCCCGCCAAAACCAGCGCCACCGCCTGGTCCTCCTCTCAATCCATCGTGGCCGAATCGGTCGTATTGGGCGCGCTTTTGGTCGTCCTGCAATACTTCATAGGCTTCAGCCGCCTCTTTAAATTTTTCTTCGGCTGCCGCATCTCCGGGGTTTTTATCCGGGTGATACTTCAATGCCAATTTGCGGTAAGCTTTCTTGATGTCCGATCCGGACGCTCGCCGATCGACACCTAAGATTTCATAATAGTCGCGCTTCGCCATGCCGTTCGTTTGGAGTTTCGATATGCGTCGATTTATTCGCCAACCACCACTTTGGCGTAGCGTATCACAGCATCATTCAATTTATAACCCGCCTCCACGACATCCACGACCTTTCCAGAAAGTTCAGGAGAAGGAATGCGCGTGATGGCTTCATGCAAATCCACGTCAAACACATCACCGGACTTCACCTCGATCTCCTCGACGCCTTGGGCTTTCAAAATTTGCTTCAGTATATTGTGGATCAATTGCTGGCCCTCCCGAATGCCATTAACATCCGTTGCGTCTGCAGAGGCCGTCGCAGCCCGCTGGAAATCATCCAACACGGGCAACAACTTCTCCAAGACGTCTTTCGAGGCATTCCGGATCAAATCTCCACGTTCCCGCATGGTACGCTTGCGGAAGTTGTCAAACTCAGCATAAAGCCGCAAGTACCGGTCCTGCCAATCCGTCTGTTCTTCCTCGCTCGCAAGCGTTTCGGTGCCGCTGTTGTCAGGTTGCGCTTCATTGGTTTGAGGGTCATCCTGCTCCAACTCCGCTGCCTCCGTTGCTTGGGTCTCTTCTGCTTCGTTCGCGTTTACAGGGGTTTCCTCCACTTTTGACGTATTCATGTCCATGGTTTCTCTGCGTGATTTGGCTCCATTAAGTCAAATCCAATGCCAAGGCGGCCGTGTCGGACAACCTGTCAGTTAGAATGACGCGACGTGCTGATCGATTTTGCGATGCAATTCGAATCCGCGCAAATTCTTCGCAACGATGACTCCGTTTTCATCGATCAAAAAACTCATGGGGATGGAGTTGACGCCATAGACCGCAGCCGCCTCACTCTGCCAACGCTTCAAGTCTGAAACGTGCCATTTCCACTCCAATTGGTCCTGTTTAATCGCCGATTCCCAGCGTGCCACGTCGCTGTCAAGTGAAACGCTGAACACCTCAAATCCGTCGGCGCTCTTGAATTTAGCCTTCTTGTACTTGTTGTAAGCATTGACCACATTCGGGTTCTCGCGACGGCAAGGTCCACACCAAGACGCCCAAAAATCAACCAGAACCAAACTACCTCGCAGCTCGCTCAACTTCATGGTTTTGCCTTTGGGATTGGTGAGCGCGATTTCGGGGGCAGTATCCCCGATACCTGTGCCCACACGATTTGTCGGAACGACATGCGTGAAATCTGACGTTGCCGCAGATTCTGGCGCGATGGAGGTCGAAATGGGCGCGAGCACAACGGCTCCCAACACCAAAACGCCCGAGATGGTCTTCAATATCATGAATGCAATTTACGCATTCAATCGACCCGTTCGATGCGTGCACCCAATGCTTTTAACCTTCCTTCGATGTCTTGGTATCCGCGATCAATCTGTCCAATGTTGTGAATGACCGATTGGCCTTCAGCGGAAAGTGCTGCAATGAGCAAGGAGACGCCTGCGCGGATGTCCGGCGAAGTCATGGTTACGCCGCGCAACGGACTCTGGCGATTCAGGCCGATGACCGTCGCCCGGTGGGGATCACATAAAATGATTTGTGCCCCCATGTCGATGAGTTTGTCTGTGAAAAAGAGGCGGCTCTCGAACATTTTTTGGTGCACGAGCACGCTGCCTTTGGCTTGGGTCGCTGTCACGAGGACAATGGAGAGCAAGTCGGGGGTGAATCCCGGCCACGGCGCGTCGGAAACCGTTAAAATTGATCCGTCGATGAAGGTGTCGATTTCGTACGAATCTTGGGCGGGAATGAAGATGTCATCTCCTCGGCGTTCGAGTTGGATGCCCAAGCGGCGGAAAACTTTCGGGATGACGCCGAGCTCGTCATATGCCACGTCCTTGATGGTGATTTCGCTCCGCGTCATGGCTGCCAAGCCAATGAAACTGCCGATTTCAATCATGTCGGGCAGGCAGCGGTGATCCGTCCCACCCAACACCTCCACGCCTTCGATGGTGAGCAGGTTTGACCCAATGCCGCTGATTTTACCGCCCATGCGGTTGATCATCTTGCACAGCTGCTGGAGGTAGGGCTCACAAGCGGCATTGTAGATGGTGGTGGTTCCTTGCGCCATGCAAGCGGCCATGACGATGTTGGCCGTGCCGGTGACCGAGGCTTCATCGAGGAGCATGTCCGTTCCCCTCAATCCGCCTGGTGCTTTGGCCTCAAAAAATCCAGTTTTCGAATCGTAATCAAACTTGGCGCCCAATGCTTCGAATCCGATGAAGTGGGTGTCCATGCGGCGGCGACCGATTTTATCCCCGCCGGGTTTTGGCAGCGCTCCCACGCCGAATCGAGCCAACAACGGCCCGAGGATCATGGTAGAACCGCGCAGCGATCCGCCTTTCTGCCGGAACTCTTCGGTCTTGAAGTAATCGAGGTTTACGTCGTCCGCCTGAAACCGGAACGTGCCCGGCCCTTTTCGCTGGATTTTGACCCCCATCCCAGCGAGCAAATCGATGAGTTTGTTGACGTCGACAATGTCCGGTAAGTTTGAAATGGTGACGGGTTCTGCGGTAAGCAGGACCGCACAAACGATTTGCAAGGCTTCATTTTTCGCGCCTTGCGGCACCACTTCACCTTTTAATTGATGGCCTCCTTCGATGATAAAACTGGACATGTAATTCGTCTTTTCTGCCATAGCGAACCCGAAGGCACGAGGTCATTGCTCAATTGGCCCTCGGTCGCTATTCGCTCTTCGAATTAACGGCGCGACATGACGGAAGCGCATGACGCTTCGAAAACTTTTCAACCTCGAAAATTGGACTTCAGGTGCGCGTTTAGCGCTTGCGCTTTTTGCCTCGGTGTCGGTCCAAAGCATCGCTGGTTTTGCGCTTGCTCTTCAGAATCTCCGCTGAGCTTACGAGTACTGCTTCCTCGGGAAGGATCAAGGTTCCGCCGCTCATCTCCTTCAATTGCTCAACAATCAAAGCGCGCTCAACCGTTGCCTTGTTCCAGGTCAGGAAATGACGCTTCATGAGGTTGGCAATGGTGACTACCAAAGCAGCCTTTTCCTCACCCTCCTCGTAGGTTTTCGCCTTTTCAATCAAATCTCGGGTCAATTGTCCGTAGTGGCCCAAACGCGACATGGCACCTGGGTAATTCAATCGATTGGGCGCTTCCTCCCGACTTTCACGGGTGGGACGCTCGCAAGGACAATCCACGTCCAAATCATAATTGGCCATCAGAAAAAGTTGGCCCCACAATTTCTTTTGCACCTCCTCTTTATCCCCTTCTTGAGGGACCACAGAACCCATGACACTCACGATGGCGTTGGCACATTTGTTTCGTTCTTCCTTATCGGCAATAGATTTCATGTGATCCACGATTTCCTGTATGGTCCGTCCATATTCTGGTATCACCAAATCGGTG
>JBMSHA010000009.1:0-19195 GCA_049416245.1 Flavobacteriales bacterium
GCCCCCGCCAATCACAATGGCCACTTCCAATCCAGCATCCACAACCGTCTTGATCTCCTCCGCGTATTGCTTCAAGCGATCATTATCGATACCAAATTGTTTTTGGCCCATCAGCGCCTCTCCGCTCAATTTCAGAAGAATTCTATTGTATTTCATCGCGAGGGTAAATATCCGAATATTCCACAAAGGTTGGACATGAAAAAAGGGCCACCAAAACGGCAGCCCTTTTTATCAAATTCAATTCATGCAAACGTTAGTCCAACGCTTCGCGGCAAAAGCCAGTCACCGTTGCTCCGCTTTCCAAGGATTGGACGTATTGGGCAACGTTCATTTTGTTGTCCTTGATGAATGCTTGGTTGACCAAGGTGGCCTCTTTGAACCACTTCTTCAAACGACCCTCGGCAATTTTATCGGCCATTTCTGCTGGCTTTCCTTCTTGGATAGCCAACTCCTTGCCAATTGCGCGCTCCTTCTCGATCAAGTCTTCCGGAATAGTGGTTTCGTCCAAAGCCACAGGCGCCATTGCCGCTGCTTGCATCGCAACGTCGCGTCCACCTTCACCAACGTTGGCACTGAATCCAACCAACGTCGCCAGTCGGTTTCCAGGGTGGATGTAAGCTGCAACGTGTGCTGCATTCAACGTGTGGAATGATCCCACCTCGATTTTCTCACCAATCTTTCCGATTTGCTCCGTGATTTTTTCTTCGATGCTGATGCCAGACCCGGGGTAGCCCGATGCCAACAAAGTTGCTTTGTCGGTGATTCCGCCTTCCAACGCCACGTTCATGATGTTGTTGGCAACACCCACAAACTCTTCGTTCTTCGCCACGAAGTCCGTTTCGCAGTTCAACGAAAGCAACACCCCGAAATCGCCTGACGCATTGGCTGAAGCAATCACTGCTCCTTCGCCTGTTTCACGGTCGCCACGCTTGGCTGCGACCTTCTGGCCTTTCAATCGGAGGATTTCAATCGCCTTATCGAAATCGCCCTCTGCCTCTTGCAAGGCTTTTTTACAATCCATCATGCCCGCACCGGTCTGCTTGCGGAGATTGTTTACTTCTGCAGCTGTAATGCTCATGTCTATCAGTTGTATTCCGTAGTGGTTACGCTTCTTTTTCGGTTCCCTCAGCCGCTTCATCAGCCGCTGGAGCTTCTTCCTTTGCTTCCTCCTCAGCTGCTGCTTCTGCTGACTCCTCCTTGGTTTTCTTTACCGCAGCTGCCTGCGCTTCTGCTTGGTCCTTATCAGACTTGCGCTCCTGTAAGCCCTCTGCAACCGCCTGAACCAAAACATCCAAAACCAAAGAAATGGAACGACCCGCATCATCGTTTGCAGGGATGGGGAAATCCACAGGGCGCGGATCGGAATTGGTATCCACCATGGCAAAAACGGGAATGCCCAACTTCTTCGCCTCAGCGAGTGCAATGTGCTCTTTCATCACGTCCACAATGAAAATCGCTGCTGGAATACGGGTCAAATCCGTAATCGAACCCAGGTTCTTCTCAAGCTTCGCACGCTGACGGCTTACTTGGAGGCGCTCACGCTTTGACAACGTGTTGAGCGTACCGTCCTGTTCCATTTTGTCGATTTGGGACATCTTGCGGACCGCCTTTCGGATGGTTGCAAAGTTCGTCAACATCCCTCCGGACCAACGTTCTGTTACGTAAGGCATGCCTACTGCCTTGACGCGCTCAGCAACGATGTTCTTGGCTTGCTTCTTTGTAGCGACGAACAAGATCTTCTTGCCGCTCTTCGCGATTTGCTTCATGGCTGAAGCCGCCTCATCCAACTTGACACCGGTTTTGTGCAAGTCAATGATGTGGATTCCTTTGGTTTCCGTGAAGATGTAGGGCGCCATGTGGGGATTCCACTTACGCTTCAGGTGGCCGAAGTGAACTCCGGCTTGGAGCATTTGCTCAAATGTTGGTTTTGACATGTTTGTTTACGTTCCTGGTTTAAGCAACTGTCTGGTAGCCGTGGGTTTGATTACGCCGCGAGTCCAGTCAGTTTGGATGCTAAACAATGAATAATAAAGGGATTCCTAGAGAGGGGGCAGCCATTAACGCTTAGAGAACTGAGACTTCTTACGCGCCTTCTTCTGGCCAAATTTCTTACGCTCCACCATGCGGGGGTCACGTGTGGTCAATCCCACCTGCTTCAACGTCGGCTTCCACTCCGGGTTGACCTCAACCAATGCTTTGGAAATGGCCAAACGCACCGCTTCAGCTTGTCCTGTGATTCCACCTCCGTCAACGTTGACTTGCACGTCATATTGACCTGTGGTCTCCGTCAACATGAACGGTTGGTTGATTTTGTATTGCAACACGGCCGTTGTGAAATACGCGTTCGCGTCTTTTTTGTTGACGGTCACGCTGCCTTTACCAGGCTTCATGTACAAACGAGCTACTGCTGTTTTCCGACGACCAGATGTATTGATTACTTCCATGCGGTGTGATGATCAGGCTTGAATCAAGCGAATTTGATTTGCTCAGGTTGTTGAGCGTCATGTTTGTGTTCAGGGCCTACATATACATGCAGGTTGCGGAATACTTCACGTCCCAAAGAATTCTTAGGCAACATGCCGCGTACAGCATCCTCAACAAGTGCAAACGGCTTGCGCTTGAGTTGCTCTTTCGCCGTTCGGACACGTTGACCGCCTGGGTAACCCGTATATCGGATGTACTCTTTGCTGTCCCACTTGTTACCTGTCAAAACAACTTTCTCTGCGTTTACTACAATTACGTAGTCGCCGCAGTCCGCGTGTGGCGTAAAGTTGGGCTTGTGCTTTCCGCGTAGGCGCTTCGCAACTTCGGACGCCAAACGGCCCAAAGTTTGGCCCTCGGCATCGACGAGCAACCACTTCTTTTCAGCGTTCTCCTTGTTGATGGAGACGGTTTTGTAGCTCAAAGTATCCACAGCTCAGTGTTTTGAATGTTCGAATTCTCCCCAAAATTGGGGGTGCGAAGATAGTAAACGGATGTTTACAACCCAAGCCATCTTGTGGACAAAAATTTCAGACGCTGTTAATTGCTGAAATTCGGGCGTCCCGGGGAAGGTAAAATGAAGTCCCACGTTCCGGTTGATTGGAACCCTTGGGGCCGTTCTTCCGCACTCCACAGAAGGGAGTAGATCAGGCGATCTTTCCCATTCGGGCCGAAAAGGTAAAGCAATTCGCCATCTGCCGATAGTCCAAAATCAAACGAATTCCGCCCGCCTTGGTAACCCAACCACATCATGTTGGCTGGCAAACATCGGGTGTTGAATACAAAACCCTCCTTCTCAGGGTCATCCGTTAACCTCCATCCGCCCAAATCACATGGGGCCGGTCCTGCATTGCGGATTTCAATGTAATCCGCAGGAGTTCCTTGGGTATGCACCTCGGTCACCACGATTTGCGCTTTCGTGCATGGCTCACAGGGGCTTGGAACCAACCGCTGCGGAACGCCGTCAATGTATACCTGTGCAGGTGGTATGCGCCGCCACGTGCGCTTTTGGGCATCGGGCAGCTTCCAATTCAATTGGATGCGAAGTACATGAGACCTCCACGGGTCTGACATGCCCCATTCATTTCCCCACAGGTAAGCAGCCTTCACTTTGAGTCGCTTCGAAGCAGCATAGGTCAAGGCCGCCTGCCAACGCACGCTTTTTCGACCACTGTTGCGAACGAAAACTTCCCAACTCGCCATCGCTTCCATGCGTTTGCTCAGTTCTTGTTCATAACCCCATCGCACGCGTAAGGTGGGTTGCGGATTCCAATCGCGCCAAGCTCCCTCTGCCCTCGCCGTAGGCATCCAATCTTCCGATCCCATCAATCGGAACTGAACTTTGCCGGCGCCAACCTTCCAACCCCCCAGCAACCTCAGTGCCCCGCGCTGTGAAGGCAGGTAACCCCCTTCAAGTTGTTGGCGTTCCGCAAACCGCCATTGCGCGTTCACATCCCAATGCTTGCTCAAACGGTATTCCAGCGACGCATCAATCAACCCTTGATTATGCCACGAAGCATCTTGTGTCCAGCGGTTTTCCCATTGCAGCGACCAGGACCAGGATTTGTTAAGGGATTGCCCCATGCCCGAGCCCAGCCAAAACTCCGTGTCGGTGTATTGGCCGCTGCTGGTGATCGCCCAGCCCAATAATGCGATAAGGCCCGCTGTTCGCACGAGAATCAAATGTCTTTAAAGATGCGGAGCGTTCCCAAATCCTTCATCTCTTCTCCCGATTCGATGGTGAATTCATGGATCACCGCTACATCCGGGGCATTGTTAAACGGAGGCATCGTATCCTCACTGAAAACATAAACCGTGTAATCACCCGGACGCAAGCCGTAAAAAGCGAATTCTCCGTCGAAATTGGTTTGGACGCGGTCATCTGGGCCCACGCGATCCCCGTAAATGATGAATACATCTTCATCGGCTGCAGGAGCCACCACCGCTCCAATTGGGTTGGTGATGACAATCCGCTGTTCTACTTCAACCATTCCTGTAACCGTTGTCATGCCACCCTCACCTGCCGTGCGCGTGCACCCCACGAGCAATGAGGTCAATCCCATGATGAATGCGAACTTGGTCATGTATGCGTTCTTTTTAAAATTGATTCCACTACTTGCGTCTGCAAAGTAGCGACTGAATTAATTTCGAGCATCAAATCCCCAAACAATCCATGGTCCCGCACGAAGAACACTCGCCCCTCCAGCACACCGGTCTCGGTGAAGGACGCATTGAAGTGGTCTGCGGACCCATGTTTTCGGGAAAAACAGAGGAATTGTTGCGGCGGGTACGGCGCGCGCAAATTGCACATCAACCGACTGTCATCTTCAAACCCACTACCGACACCCGATACCAAAAGAACCACGTCACCTCACACGATCAAAACGCATTGCCTTCGGTGACGGTCAAATCCAGCGAAGAAATCATTGACTACCTCGCGGACCAACCGCGCCCGATTACCGTTGTGGCCATCGATGAAGCGCAATTCTTCGATGCGAACTTGCCCCAAACCTGCGTTTTCCTCGCCGATCGTGGAATTCGGGTCATCGCCGCTGGACTGGATTTGGATTTTAAAGGCATCCCATTCGGTTGCATGCCCGAGCTGTTGGCGCTGGCGGAAGAAGTCACCAAACTTCACGCTGTCTGCATGGAGACCGGTCGGCCTGCGCATTTTTCGCACCGCATAGCGGGAGGAAACAGCACGATTGAAGTGGGCGAAAAGGACCTGTACATTCCCCTCACCCGCCAAGCCTTCGTGGAAGCCCGCAGGCAAGCCGGCGAAGGTGAAACCCCGAGCGAATGAACGTTGGCGCATGGAGAATATGGGTAACAACGAATGTTGAACCCGAGGGCATGCGGCACCAAAGACCCGCCGCTGAATCCGTCGGTGACGACCAGCCCCTTCACATCACGCAAGACTCCCGTCAATTTCCTTTCACCCGATCGGGTCAAAGCGCTTTTGTCGCCATCAAAGGGCAGTGGCATGACGGACATGATTACGTCAAAGACGCCTACGCAGCCGGTGCCCGATTTTTCATCGTTCATACCGGGGCTGAATTGCCGAGATGGGAAGATGCCGAAATCGTTTGGTCAAACGATCCGATAGGTTCATGGCAACAGCTCGTTCGGTGCTGGCGCGATGCCTGTGCCACACCCACCATCGCGATTACCGGCAGCAACGGAAAAACGACCGTCAAAGAATGGCTTGTTCAGCTCTTGTTGCCTTCGTACGATGTATATAGCAGCCCCCGCAGCTTCAATAGCCAAGTGGGTGTGCCGCTGGCATTGGGCGATTTGGGACGTCAACATGAAGTGGCGATCATTGAAGCTGGGATTTCTAAGCCCGGCGAAATGCCCCGATTGCAAGCGTGCATCGGACCGGATTTCGGGGTCTTGACCCATTTGGGAGACGCACATCTCGATCATTTCGAATCGCGCACATCCTTAATGGAGAACAAACTCGCCTTGTTTGCCGGATGCCGATGGGTCGTAATGCCTGAAGCGCTGGGCGCGGCCAAAATCGAGTTGGAAAGAAGGGGCGTGACGGTCTATTCCTGGGGAGAATCAAATCACGCCAACCTCATCGTCCAAAGCCATGTATCGGGCCACGGCCGATTCGTGCAAGTTCGCTGGAAAGACAGAGCATATGGCTGGACGTTGCCCTTTGCCGACGAAATAGCTTACCGCAATGCGATGACTGCTGCATTGACCGCCCTCGTGTGGGGGTTGGATATCGAACACATCGCCCCTGCATTGCTCGAATTCAAAGACCTCGATCACCGCATGCAACGGCACCGAAAGTCCGATGGAAATTGGGTGTTGTCTGATGCGTATACCAATGATTGGGATGCATTGCAATTGGCCGTGAGCGATTTGGCCTTGATTCCAGGAGGTGAACACAAGGCGATGATCGTCGGTCCAGTTCCTGGAATGCAGGCAGCGGATGCGGAACGATTGAACACCATCGTCGACGGCAAAGGAATCAAAGAAATTTGGACCGTAGGAGCCGTTTGGGAATCGTCGGAAGGCCTGACCGGCTGGCGGCACTTTGCGAACACGGAAGCCGCACTTCACGCTATTGAAAAAGGACGCGAAACTTTTGAAGGAGCGCACGTCCTGGTCAAGGGCCCGCGGACGGAAAAATTCGAACGGCTCGTGGATGCGCTGACTCAACAAGGTCACGCCACGCGGTTGGTGCTCGATTTGGAAGCCCTCGCTCACAACCTCCGAAGCCTTCGGAGTTTCATTCGTATCCATGCGCCGAGCGGAGCGGAATTGTTGGCCGTCATCAAGGCATCCGGTTACGGTACAAATGCTCCTGCCATCGCCCGTGTGCTCCAATTTCATCGGGTTCCCCTCGTAGCTGTCGCTTGCACGGAAGAAGGCGTCGAGCTGCGAAAACACGGCATTTCCATGCGGATTCTCGTGCTCAACCCCACCCCGAACACCCTTTCCACCCTGGTGGCCTACCGCCTGGAACCCGCTATTCATACGCTCCATCAATACGACAACCTGGTTTCAACGCTCCAACAACAAGGTCACGACGGCGCCCCTTGGCCGATTCACCTCAAAATCGACAGCGGCATGCACCGGTTGGGATTCAGTCCCGACGAACAGGAAAGCCTCATGGCAATAATAGAGCGGCCCGAAACCGAAGTCAAAACCGTCTTCAGCCATTTGGCGAGTGCAGAACGCCCTGAGCACGACCCCCAAACTCGGAAGCAAATTGAGACCTTTGAGTCGGTTTTGACGGCCCTCCGTGCGCATCAACCGCACTTACAATCTCACATCTTGAACACCGCTGGATGCCTCAGATTCCCTGAAATTACAGGAGACTTTGTGCGCATCGGCATTGGGCTCATGGGCATCGAATTGGTGGCGACTCCGGGGCTCAATCTTCAACCTGTCGTGCGATTTGAAACCAGCATTTCCTCGCTTCACCACGTACCCGCAAATGAAGGTGTAGGGTACGGATTCGAGGATGCCGCTACACACCCGCGCACCTTGGCGACCCTTCCCGTCGGCTACGCAGATGGATTCCCGCGCAACCTATCCAACGGCCGCGGCGCCGTTACAATCCGGGGGCAACAAGCGCGCGTCGTGGGCAAGGTTTGCATGGACATGGTCATGGTCGATGTCAGCCACATCCCAAACGCAGCCGTGGGCGATTCCGTGGAAATTTTTGGCCAGCACCAACGCATCGAAGGATTCGCAGCAGCTGCCGAAACCATTCCGTACGAAATCCTCACACGCATCCCAGGACGGGTCGCACGCGAACAACGCGGCAATTAAACCGACTCCTTCAGGAAGTACTTGTACTGCATGCGCGTGATCCACCAGTACATCACCGGAACGATGATGAGCGTGAGGAACGTGGCGAACGTCAAGCCGTAAATGATCGCCCAACTCATCGGCTTCCAAAAGACGTTGTTGTCACCTCCAATGTAGATGCGCGGATCGTATTCCGTGACGAGCGTGACAAAGTCGATGTTCAAGCCAATGGCAAGCGGCAACAAACCCAAGACCGTCGTGATGGCCGTCAGCAGTACCGGACGCAAACGCGTGCGGCCGCCGGTGACAATGGACTCCACCACCTCGGAAAACGGCAATTGCGTCGAAACCCCTCGTTCCTTCCGCTTGCGCTCACGGATTAAATCGGTATAGTCGATGAGTACGATGGCATTATTCACCACCACACCCGCCAATGAAATGATGCCGATCATGGTCATGATGATCACGAAATCCATTTGGAAAATCACCAATCCGAGCAGCACACCGATGAGGCTAAAGAACACACTGAAGCCAATGATGAACGGCGTGGTGATGGAGTTGAATTGGGCCACGATGATCAAAATGATCAAGAACAACGCCAACAGCAGCGCGCGAGACAAAAACGCCAATTCCTTCTCCTGCTCCTCCTGCTGACCGGTGAATGCGTAGCGCACTCCATCCGGTACATCAAAATCCGCGAGCGCGTCCTTCATGCCCTGCACGATTTCGTTGGCGTTGGCGCCTTCGAGTACGTTGGAGCTCAAGGTGATGATGCGGTCCAAATCCTTCCGCTTCACACTGCTGAAGGTGGTGCTGCGCTCGGCGGTGGCGACAGCGCTGATGGGCACCTCCTTGATTTGTCCATCCGACGCGCTGCGGAAAATGACCTTTTGGTTCATCAGGGCGTCCACGTTATTGCGCGCGTCCTCTTCAAAGCGCAGGTTAATCGGGTAGTCGTCCTCCCCGTCTTTGAATGAACTCACCTCGCGACCGAACAACGCGGTTCGAATCGTGAAACCGATGTTTTGCGTCGACAAGCCGTAGCGGCGTGCCTTCTCCCGGTCAATGGTGATGGGCAACTCGGGTTTGCGCTTGTCCACGTCGATTTTCAATTCCTCGACGCCGGCGAATCCGAGGCCCCGGAGGTATTGTCGAATGGCGGTTGCAGTGGCCAAAACCTCATCGTAGTCCTCTCCTCGAATTTCGAGGTTGATGGGCGGGCCTTGGGGCGGTCCATCGGAGTTTTTGGTCACCACGATTTCCGCCTCGGGATAGCCGCTGAGCCGCTCGCGAACGCTGTTCAATACATCCCGAGTGGATTGGCCACGGCGGTCCTGGAACTTCACAAAGTTCACGACGATACGAGCCTTGTGGGGCGTGTTGCCGAGGGACGGACCCTCCTGCGGGTCGCTCGTCCCATTGCCCACTTGGCCGATGACCGAATTGGCCATGTACGATTCGAGCTCGCCGGTTTCAGGGTTCGGGCGTTTGAATCGTTCATCGTTCAGGACGTCGAGCACCATGCCTTCGATTTCGCGCGTCACCCGGTTGGTCTCCTCGATGTCCGTGCCGATTGGTTTGCTGATGAAGATGTTCAAATACTGCGGCTCGTTGCTGGGGAAGAACTCCACTTTCGGTGGGAAAGCCCCAAGCAGGATGAATGCGACGACCATGAGGCTGGCCGTGCCGAAGAAGAAAAACCAAGGCCGACGTTTGGCCAATGCAAACCGCAAGAATCGCTCGTAACCGCGTTCAAGGCGAGGCAAAAACCGGTTTTGGAACAATTTCGTTGCCGGATTGAGTACATGGCTATTCAGCACCGTCAACAAACCCGCGATGATGAGGATATTGCCGAACGCTGTCGCACCCAACGCCAAGAAAATGGCACCGAACGCCGCCAATGACAAGAAGACACGCACGGACCGGCGCTTATTGACCGATTCCTCTCCCACCACCATGAAGACCGAAGTCAGAACCGGGTTGATCACCAGCGCAACAAAAAGAGACGAGCTCAACACCACAATCAGCGTAATGGGCAAGTACTTCATGAACTCACCGATGATGCCCGGCCAAATCGCCAGTGGCAAGAAAGCCGCAAGGGTTGTCGCGGTGGATGCGATGATCGGCCATGCGACTTCGCCCACACCGAGTTTAGCCGCTACCAAGGCCGACTTCCCCTCGTCCATCAAACGGTAAATGTTTTCCACCACCACAATGCCGTTGTCGACCAACATTCCCAAAGCCAAAACCAACGAAAACAAGACCATCACATTGAACGTGATCCCCAGCGCACTCAACACCATGAACGACATGAACATGGAAAGCGGAATCGCCACGCCCACGAACAACGCATTGCGCAATCCGAGGAAAAACAACAACACACCCACCACAAGCAATACCCCGAAGATGATGGAGTTTTGAAGTTCCTCAACTTGCGTCCGTGTTTGATCGGATTGGTCGTTCGTGATGCTCACGCTCAGGTTGGAGGGTAGATAGCTTTCCTGGGCGTCAGCGATGATGGCGTTGATGCCATCCGATGCGGCGATGAGGTTTTCACCGGCGCGCTTGATGATGTCCAACGAGACTACCGGACGCATGTACTCACGGGCATAACTCGTCTTTTCCTGCTCGACAAAACGCACCGTCGCAACATCGCGGAGGTAAACCGGAGCGTTGTTTTCGCTTTTGATGATGACGTTTTCAATGTCCTCCATCGACTGAAAATCCCCGACCACCTGAACGGTGCGGCGGAAATTGTCCACGAGCAAATCGCCTCCGGAAATCGTCACATTTTCTTGTGCAATCGCACCCGAAATGTCATTGAAGCTCACCTGCATAGCCTCAGCCCGCAAGTGGTCTACCACAATCTCCACTTCCTTATCCATCACCCCTCGGATGTCGACTTTTGAAATCTCCGGCAACTCCTCAATCTCCTCCTCTAGCAGCTCGGCATAACGCTTCAACTCATCTAAGCTGTAATCGCCAGACAGGTTGACGTTCATGACAGGCAACAACTCCGTGAAATTCAATTCAAAGACGTTGGGGTCGGCGGGCAAGTCGTCTGGAAATTCCGGATCCGCCTTCGCCTTGTCGACCGCATCCTTCACTTTGCGCAGCGCCTCATCGGGTGTCACATCGAAATCGAATTTCACGTCGATGGCACTGTACCCTTGGATCGACGTTGATGAAATCTCATCCACCCCGGTGATCGTATTGATCTCCTTTTCGAGCGGGCGTGTGATGAGTTTTTCGATGTTGATTGGGCTGTTTCCGGGGTATGGGGTGCCAATGTAAATCTCAGGGATAACGACCTCGGGGAAGCTCTCCTTCGGCACCGTGATGTAGCTGTACAAGCCGCTGATGGTGATGATGGCCATCAAGACAAATACCGTGACGCGGTTGGTCACGCTCCATGAGCTCAAGCCAAATTCGCGGTTGCCTTCGGTGGGCATTTGATTTTCTTCCATGTCGGCTTATTCCGCGATAATGTTCACCTGTTGACCGGCCACCACACGCGTGGCGCCTTTGGAAATGATGGCTTGACCAAAGGCCAAACCTGAAGTCACCAACAAATCATCGCCAGACCCCATTCCCGTCTCGAGCACGTGCTTGACCACCGTGCGGGTCGCGCCACTGCCCTCCGCAACGAATACAAATTCATCTCCATTGACATCCTGTTGAATCAATGAGCTCGGCAAAACAAGCGCACTATCCAAGTTCAAATCTTCAAGCCACACACTCGCAAACATGTTGGGCAAAAAGTTGGTGCCCTCGGGGAGCGGTAAGGTGATTTCCAAGGTGCGGTTGGCCGGATTAATGAATTGACCCACACGTCCAACGCGCGTCTCAATGGTGTCTACACCGCCCACGATGACCGTAGCTGGCATGCCTTTCGAAATCCGTCCTGCATAATGATCGCTCACCATCGCGCGAACTTTCATGTCACGCAAATTCACAATGCGCACAAGCGGAGCACCGGGTGCTGCGAATTCCCCTGTTTTCGCCAAACATCGATCCACCACACCATCAAATGGAGCGCGCATCACCGCCATGTCCTTTTGTTCGTTGAGCGTGGCCAACGAACGTTGGAGGGATTCGAGCTGGGCTTTTGCCTGGAGGAATTCGATTTCCGAGCCGATATCCTGATTCCACAGCCGCTCCTGACGCTCAAAAACGACCTGCGCCAAATCCAACTGGGTCTGCAATTCTGCCATCGAACGTTCGATGACATCTGTATCGACTTTCACGAGCGCTTCCCCTGCGTTGACCTGTGCGCCTTCACGCACCAGCACGGACTCAATCCGTCCACCAAACTCGGTCGTCAGGAGGGCGTTGCGATCAGTTTCCACATTGCCCTGCACCGAAAATCGATGCGTAAAAGGCTGTGGCGTCAGCGTTTCCACGGCAACTTTGACCAGGCGAGATTCCACCGGTACCGACTCATTCCCCGCCTGCTCAGCTGGGGCTCCACATCCAATCCAGACCCAAGTGGTCATCAAGCCAACCACTGAGGCCAACATGCGGAGCGGGTTCAAAAAATTCTTCATGCTATCGAGGTTCGTTGAGGTCATGATTAAAAAGCGCTTAATGCAGTTTGCAAGGCAACACGAGCGTTGAGCCAATCCAATGAGGCGGCGAGGCGGCGACCGCGCGCTTCGAGCAGCGCATTCCGGGACTCATTCCACTCAAAAGAGGAGATCACGCCTTCATTGAAGCCGACTTCAGTTTGGGCGTAAATTTTCTCGGCGATGGATTCCGCAGCACGGGCGTTGTTCAACACTGCCGTCGCGTTGGTAAACCCAGCTCGAGCATTCGCAAATTCCATCTCAGCAGCTTGAGTCAATTGCGCCAAACCGATTCGAGCTCGCTCCTGCTCGATTTTCTTCTTCTCCACTTGCTGCTTTCCGCCAAAACTCGTCCAGAGCGGCATGGACATGTTCACACCCCACAATTGAACGGGGTACCATTTCTGGTCGGAATCAAAAAAGTTGAAAGCGTCGCGTTGGGCGTTTTCTTGATTCGTGTAGAACGCTGCGATCTGCGGCCAACCTTTGGCTTTTTGGTTTGTCACATCCAATCCCGCCAAATCCAAATACACCTGCTGCTCCTGAATGGCCGGTACTGCTGCCGGATCGAACGGCCGGCTTACCCAGTCCAATTCTTGTCCATTGGTCAACAAATCCGCCATGCTTTCCTTCAATTTCAAGTCGTCGGTCAGACCGATGCCCATTTGAAATGCGAGCAACCCTTTGGCCAAGCCAACCTGCTGCTCAGCATTCAAAGCTTGGGCTTCGAGTTCCTTTTGCGCCAACCGGAGGCGGTCGACGGCCAACACATCCGCAAATCCCGCGCGCTGCAGTTCCGAGACTTCCCGCAAACTTTCTTGAATGAGTTCGTTCGCTTGCTCCGCGAGGGCGAGGCCTTCTTCAGCAGCCAAAACCAAATGATACGCCTCCGTCACCTGCCGCAATACCTCATCCGCGGTGCGATCGGTGGCTCGATCCCGCGCTTCCACAAACAACTGCGAAGCTTTCAAACCCACGAAATAGGAGCCGCTGAAAACGAGTTGGCTTGCTTGAATGCCCACGTTGGCCGTGTGCGCCTGGCCGAATTGGAATTCAGAAAGGGCATTGGGGTCGACGTTTGGCGCGTCGAGCTCTACGCCGGTCTCAGCCGCAACACCACCGAGAAAGGTCGTCAAGTAGTCCGGAAATCCGAAGACGTCGCCGGGCGCAACCTGGGTCGGAATGTCAATGTATTGGCTGTAATCTGCAATGAGATTGACTTGGGGCAGTCCTGAGGCCAACACCTCTTTCACATCGCGCTCGGCTTTTGATTTGTCCAGCGCAGCGTATTGCATGGCAAAGGCATTTTCCAATGCGATCGCTTGTGCTTCGGCGAGGCTCACCGAATAGCTCGATTGCCCATGGGCGCGTTGCGCGTGCCCCATGATGAGCAAGCTGAAAGCCATTCCGGCCAGTGGTTTCCATATGCCGTTTTTCATGCGAACAGGTTTTCTTTTTTGATTTTCTCTTCCAAATACGCCAACCCTTTCGGTGAGCTGATGGCCCGGATGTGATACAAGGCGGATTGCAAGTACAACTGCGAAAGCACAACCTCTTGTTCCCCCGATGCTGCCATCGCCTTCACCGCTTCACTGAGGCTGATGAGGAAGGTGGCCGCCACTTTCGGCAACACGTCCGCACGGTACAGACCTTCCTTTTGGCCTTGTGCAATGTTGCGTTGGACCGTGCCCAGCATGATGCCGTTGCGGCGCTCTACGACCAGTTGGAAGGCTTTCGGATGGTACTTGCGCAAGTCAAACAACACGCTCGGGTGCATCTGAGACGTAGTACGGTGGATGAACCGAATCAATTTGAGTTCAGCGTCGATCGCGTTTTCGCTGTCCTGTTTTGCGGCCGCAATCACTTCCTCCATCTCGGTGCAGTGCGAATCCATGCACTGCAAAATCAAGTCGCGTTTGTCGGTCACGAACTTGTAAAGCGTCTTTTTAGAAATGGACAGCTCCGTGGCCAAATCAGCCATGTTGACGGAACGAATCCCCAGGCGCATGAACACCTCTGTGGCCCGTTGAATCAGCGCTTTTTGAGCGTCATTTGTTTCCGTATGGTGCGTGCTTTGGTCCATTTTCGGGGTGCAAAAATACACCCACACGAGCCATTGGAAACGAAATTAACGTTAATTCGTTTCCGGGTCGTTAACCTGAAAAGCAGGGTCAATCATACCGGAGCTTCCACTGCTCCAAGAGGCCTGTCAACGCCTCAGCATCAAATCGAGCCGAGCTCAATGGGTTTCGGGTGGGGTCAATGCGCCATCCTGTCGCCGTTCGAAAGTCGGCCTCAGATAAATTTGTTCGGTCGAACACCGCGTCGTTCAACGCCACTTCATCGAAGCACACGCCTTGCGCATTGGCATCGCTGAAGTCAACTTGGTGCGCCTTGCCGCCCTTCCATTGGACTCCACGAAGGTCCATTCCCAGGAAGGACGCCGATTCACAATTGCATGATTCGAGTCGCAAATCCAGGCCCAGTGAATTGCACATTTCAAAGCGCACACCCACCAATTTGCATCCCCTCATCAACACACCTTGAAAACTCACCCCCAACACCCGTGCATTGGACCAGTCGCAATCCTCAAACGTGCAATCCTCGAATCGCGCTTGTCGCAAATCCCTGCCGGCCCAACTCACATTCTTGAACGTGCACGCCTCAAACCTCGCGCCTTGGAGGTCGCCCCATGACGAAGACGCATCGAATACGTCCTGATATGCGTCGATTGATCCGGACATCAGCCATTCAATGCGTGCTGAATGACTGCATCATCTGCGTGGGCCGGCATCGTCACTTTCAAACGCGGCTCTTGTTCCATAGCACGGCGAATGGCCCACTCCGCGCCTTCGTTGCGCGCCCAGCTGCGCCGAGCGATGCCGTTATTCACGTCCCAGTGCAGCATGGACTTTAGACGGCGTTCCGCGTCGGCGCTGCCGTCGATGAGCATGCCAAACCCGCCGTTCATCACTTCGCCCCAACCGACACCTCCGCCATTGTGAAGGGAGATCCACGTCGCACCGCGAAAAGCGTCGCCAGCAAAATTGTGAACGGCCATATCCGCAGTGAACGCAGAGCCGTCGTAGATGTTGGAGGTTTCACGGAACGGCGAATCGGTGCCACTCACGTCGTGGTGGTCGCGGCCTAAAACGACCGGACCAGCGAGTTGGCCTGCAGCAATCGCGTCATTGAAAGCCTTTGCAATTTCCATGCGGCCTTGAGCATCGGCATATAAAATCCGAGCTTGCGAACCGACGACCAGCTTGTTGGCCTTGGCCCCTTTGATCCACCTGATGTTGTCATCCATTTGTTGGCGAATGTCCGCCGGAGCCTCCTGCATCAAGCGCTCGAGCACTTCACATGCCAAGGTATCGGTCAATTCCAAATCCGCCGCATCCCCACTTGTACACACCCAACGGAACGGTCCGAAACCGTAATCAAAACACATCGGACCCATGATGTCTTGCACGTAACTCGGATACCGGAAGCCTGTTCCATCCTCATTCATCACATCCGCTCCCGAACGCGACGCCTCAAGCAAAAACGCATTTCCATAGTCGAAGAAATACGTGCCCTTTGCGGTGTGGCGGTTGACAGCAGCGGCATGGCGGCGCAACGACTCTTTCACGTGCACTGCAAACGCCTCTGGATCATGCGCCATCATCTCATTGGCCTCCTCAAATCCCAAACCGACAGGATAATAACCGCCTGCCCATGGATTGTGCAACGATGTTTGGTCAGACCCCAAGTCCACAAACAGCCCGGCTTCGTCAAATGCCTCCCACACGTCGACCACGTTGCCGAGGTAGGCATAGGAGACCGCCTCTTTCGCCGCCACCGAAGCCCGCACCTTTTCGGTGAGCTCGTTTACATTCTCGACAACATGATCCACCCAACCTTGCTCGTGGCGCTTGTACGCCGCGTCGGGGTTGACTTCGGCCGTCACACTCACCACTCCGGCAATGTTACCGGCCTTCGGTTGTGCGCCGCTCATGCCGCCCAATCCGGCGGTGACAAACAGCTTGCCTGCAGGGCCTGAACCCGTTTTGTCCTTCATGCGCACGGCGTTCAGCACCGTGATGGTGGTGCCGTGGACAATGCCTTGCGGCCCGATGTACATGTAAGAACCCGCTGTCATTTGGCCGTATTGTGAAACGCCGAGGGCGTTCATGCGCTCCCAATCGTCAGGCTTGGAGTAATTGGGGATGACCATGCCGTTGGTCACCACCACGCGCGGCGCATCCGCATGAGACGGGAACAAACCCATGGGGTGGCCGCTGTACATGACGAGCGTTTGTTCCTCTGTCATTTGGCTTAGGTACTGCATCGTCAATCGATACTGAGCCCAATTTTGGAAAACCCCGCCGTTGCCGCCGTAAGTGATCAGCTCCTCGGGATGCTGAGCGACGGCCGGGTCGAGGTTGTTCTGAATCATCAACATGATGGATGCGGCTTGCTGGGAAACCGCGGGATACGCTTCGATGGGCCGGGCGTGCATCGCATACGATGGGCGCAAACGGTACATATAGATTCGCCCGTAATCCCGCAACTCTGCTGCAAATTCCGGGGCGAGCTCCGCGTGCTGTTCAGCAGGGAAATACCGCAAGGCATTGCGCAACGCCAGGGCTTTCTCCTTGTCGGTCAGGATGTCTTTCCGAACAGGCGCGTGGCTCACCTTCGTCGAGCGCGGGCTCGGCTCGGGGAGCTGGGCGGGGATGCCGTCGGTAATTTCACGTTGGAAAGCGTTTCGTTCTTCGGCGCTCATCGGTGGAGTGGTCATGGTTTGTTGATTTTTCCCGTGCGGCGGTCGTAACCGTAAGGACAATGTTTACAGCCGCTCTGACAACAATGACCGCGCTTGAGGTGGTATTGTTCGGTAAAGACGATGAAGCCTTCTTCGCTGTAATAAAAGTCCCCGGGTTCCAAATCGCTCCGCATGTTGCAAATTTACCACGCATGAGACCAATGCCTGAATTCCAAACCGAACGCGTCCGCTGGTCGCCGGCAACCGCCTGCGGCGCCGAGCTGTGGGTGCGGCGGCTCGACCTGGCGCATCCTCTGGCACCGGGAAACAAAGCATGGAAACTCCAATACCACCTGGAAAAGGCAATGCACCAACCTTCACAGGCGATTTTGACCTTCGGTGGCGCATGGTCGAACCACCTCCACGCAACCGCGGCCATGGGCGCCGAACTCGGCTTGCGCACCATCGGGGTCGTGCGCGCGACCGCCCAAGAAATAGAGCAGACGCCCACTCCGACGTTGCGCGACTGCCAGGATTTTGGAATGGAACTCTTTCCCGTTTCTCGGGAAGAATACCGAGAAAAAGAAGCGCCGTTTTTTAAGGCGTGGTTACGGGACCGGTTTGGCAACCCCTGGATCATTCCGGAAGGGGCGGGAGATGCCTTGGGCGTGATGGGATGTCAATCGCTGGTGACGGCAGACGACCTCGAACGGCCGTGGGATGCGGTCGTGGTCAGCGCAGGGACCGGCGCCACCGCGGCGGGCTTGGCCATCGGATTGAAGGGTTCGGCTCCGCTCTATGTAGGGACTGCTTTGAAAGGCGTACGCATGGAAGATCACGTGCGCCGGTTGCTGATATCCACACTTTATGACGAGCATTGGGCCCGTGAACTCATGCAACATGTCCACGTTTGGAACAACGCGCACGCCGGTGGATTCGGACGCATCGATGAGGACGTCAAGGCCTTCATTGAAGATTGGGAAAGCGAGACGAAGATTCCGCTGGATGGCGTTTACACCGCCAAATCGCTGCTGCGGCTTCAGGGGTTTTTGGAAGAATCTCAGGTGTTCCACGGGCAGCGCATCCTCTTCATTCACACCGGCGGACTTCAGGGAAATCGGTCCTGGCGATAACACCTTCGAACCGGTTTTCGACAAATTCACCCGGCAATGCCTAAGGTGCTTTGCGCCAACGTAACTTTGCCGCGAATCTTCGCCTGAATCCGTCCTGAATGAGCGACTTCCTCCAACATGAATGCGGTATCGCCATGCTTCGCTTGAAGCAACCGTTGCAATACTACATCGATAAATATGGCAGCGCATTTTACGGGCTGAACAAGATGTACCTGCTGATGGAAAAGCAGCACAACCGCGGGCAAGATGGGGCGGGGCTAGCGAATATCAAGCTAGACGTGCCGCCGGGCAAGCGCTACATTTCGCGCATTCGTTCTGTGGATCCAAGGCCTATCCAAGACGTATTCAGCCGCATTATGCCGCGCTTTGAAGGGTTGTCCAGTGAGCAATTGGCGAACAGCACCTTTCTGCAAGAGGAGATGGCATTTACCGGTGAACTGTTTTTGGCCCATCTGCGCTACGGCACATACGGCAAAAATCAGGTGGAAAATTGCCACCCGTTCTTGCGCCAAAACAATTGGCGGACGCGCAACCTCGTCGTCGCGGGCAACTTCAACATGACGAACACCGACGAGTTGTTCGATAAACTCGTGGGGCTTGGCCAACATCCGAAAGAAAAGGCCGATACGGTGACTTTGCTGGAGCGCATCGGGCATTTCCTCGATGTCGAAAACCAACGGCTCTTCGATCAATTCAAGCAAGAGGGGTTGGAAAACGAAGCCATTTCAGAACGCATTGCCAACGACTTGGATGTCCAGACCATCTTGCGGCATGCAGCGAACTCCCTGGACGGCGGGTATGTCATGTGCGGTTTGATTGGCCACGGCGACGCATTCGTCATGCGCGACCCGAACGGCATCCGACCTTGTTTCTGGTACGAAGATGACGAGGTGGTCGTGGTGACCAGTGAACGCCCTGTCATCCAAACGGCATTCAACGTAGAAACCGCTGCGGTTCAAGAACTTGCCCCTGGCCATGCGCTCATCATCAAGCGCGAC
>JBMSHA010000010.1:0-18238 GCA_049416245.1 Flavobacteriales bacterium
TAGTTATTTTGTGTTGGGCGGCGAGCTCAGTGAACTGGGTTGGCGCACCTTTACGCCTGCCAATCTCTACCAGCGCATCGATGATTGCGTTAATCAGCGCTTGGGTTTGATCGGATGAGTTCAATCCACTCCGATAAATTCTGAGCTACGAAACGGTCAATCGGAAACCTCATCCAATCCGGGTTCAGCTCTTCCAATGCAATCCAATTCATCTCCAACAGGGCCTCTTCCGCTGCGAGGTTTTCCGGTCTTTCATCCCACCACGCGTGATTGTCATCATGGGATTGCATCCAATGGTAAATCGAAATCACCTGCTCATCCCTGCAAAACGCGCTCCTGACAAAAAAGTCGGTGGTGTACGCATGGGTTAAAACTTCCAACGCTTCTGCGGCCCCGAGTTCTTCGCTGCACTCGCGAATCAGGGCATCTTCTGCTGTCTCTCCAGGTTTCATTCCACCTCCGGGGAATTTGCACCCTACTGAACCGTCCGGGAAGCGCTCTTTTGACACCAAGATATGCGTCCGTTGTCGGTTCAATATCAGCCCGTAAGACCGAAGGTTTTTTCGTTGGATGGGTACGCATTCAGCCACCAACATTTCCCGCTTTCCAGGCGGGCCGGGCACGCGTTCAACACACCACCCCTCCCTTTCCATGTCACGCCGCACGCGTCCTTTCGCACAATAGGTGGTCAACAGTCCTCCCTTCGCTGCATGGCTGAGCAATTGCCTGAAGACGCCACTTGACCACATCTCGGGCTGTTGTTCCGGTGCAAAAGCATCGTAAAAACAGACATCAAATTCCGAGACGGCGGCATCCTGCCATTTTACACGGTGGAATCGAGCTCGGAAGGAAGGGGAATCCAGTGATTCCTCTCCCCGCATGGCACGGTTGATCGCAACGACTTTTGCAAGCATCCCCGCATCCCAAGCACTCCCACCCCAGGCGAGCAGTTCGACCTCAGTCAATGGGAACGGCTCAATCCCTTCGTAAAGAATTTGGCAACCGTGAGCTTCTGCCCATTCCCAAGCCAATGCCGCATTCAACCCCGTTCCGACTCCCACCTCAAGCAGGCTCAACGATGAGCCCCCCGCCTCACCTCGATGCTCCAACCATCGGTCCAATCCATTTTTGATGAACACATGTTGCGACTCCGTCAAGGCCCCGTGCACGCTGTGATAACAGACGCCCCATTCCACCACTTCGAGCGTGGGCGAACCGTCAGAAGTCATCCGCACGCGTCGGGTCCAATTTCGTGTTGCTTCTTGCATCTTAAAATCCTTCAACCGCTCCTAAACCGAAAAGCGCAAAATCGAGCCGCACGGGATCTTGAGCATCCACTTCGCGTAATGCTTCCATGAATTCCACCACCGCCTTCCAATCGCTCGCACCGCGTTTGAGCAAACCCAATTTCCTCCCCACATTTCCCGTATGCACATCCAACGGGATCATCAACTGATGGGGATGGATCTCCTTCCAAATCCCAAAATCGACACCGCGATGCGGCGATCGAACCATCCAGCGCAAGAACATGTTGAGTCGCTTGGTCGCCGACCCCCGTGCGGGGCTTGCCACGTGCTTGCGTGTTCGATCAGGCATGAACCCTCGGGAGGCCGCGGCTTCGAAAAAACGCTCGTGAAAGGCAATCAAATGTGATTCAACCGTGGCAGTCGGAACGCTGGCCACAGCCGGAATAAACGCCTGCTCCAATGACTCAAACTGCTGCAGCAAAACCTGCAACGCATGCAAAAAAACCAAGGCGTCTCGAGGTTGGAATGTCCGGTGCACAAAACCTTCAGCGGCGCGAGCTATATCAGCCGATGTCGCCGAATGCAAAAATTCGGCCGGGGCCGAATCCATGCGCTCAATGAGACGTTGCGCATTGTTCAAAATAGTCTTGCGCTGGCCCCAAGCCAATGAAGCCGCAATGAAACCAGCCAGCTCGATATCCCGGGGATGATCGAACCTGTGCGGAACCGAGATGGGGTCATCGGGGATGAAATTTGGACGCTCAAACTCATCTGCTTTCTCCAATAAAAACATGCGAATCTCCTCGGAGACACGCGGTTGGTTTTTGTGGTTGCCGTTTCTTTTCAATTCCTTCTTCATCTGCTTGGCCATCGCAGGCAAAATTGGCGCTAAATTTGCGCCGAATGGAATTCGTGCATCCAGAAATACTTTGGGGTCTAGGTGCACTGGCTATTCCGATAGCCATACACCTACTCCATTTTCGAAGATTTCGACGGGTCCGATTTTCCCAAGTGGCGTTTTTGAAGGCCATCCAACGAGAAACCAAAGCCACCCAACAAATCAAGCACTGGTGGATCTTGCTCCTTCGATTATTGGCGTTCACAGGGCTCATCCTGGCATTTGCTCAACCTAAACTGGTTTCGGAATCAAGCGATCGCACAACGGGAAACGCAGGCCATGCGGTCTCCATTTATGTCGATAACAGTTTCTCCATGGAAGGTGCGGGAGAGGAAGGCCAATTGCTGCAATCTGCCCGGAATAAGGCTGCACTGATCATCGAGCAGTACAAGCCCACGGATCAATTTCAAGTCATCACCAATGAATTTTCTGGCCGGGACCAAGTGTTTTTGACCCGTGACCAAGCGTTAGAGCGGCTGGCTTCCATCCAACCCGTCCCGCAGGCGAAGCAGTTGAGTGAAGTCATGGCACGCGCCGAAAATCAACTCACGCAGTCCACCGATCGCAGCCGATCAGCCTACCTGTTCACGGATCTGCAAAAAAACACCCACACGTTTGACCCGGACATGCCGGCGCCGGACAGCTCCATCCAATGGCTTTTCGTTCCAGAACTTGCCGGATCGACGCCGAATATCTGGGTGGACTCCGTATGGTTTGACGAACCCATGCGCATCACCGACCGGCCTGCAGCATTGCGTGTGCGATTCGGCCACAATTCGAAAGCAGCCGTTGATGCCGTTCCGATGGCCTTGGAAATTAACGGTCAGCGCGTCGCACTGGGGACTTTCAACCTCGTTCCGGGCCTCGCAACCGATACGGTGCTGCGATACACCCATGGCGCTGCTGGAATTCAATCGGGAACGGTACGAATTGAAGACGCACCGATTCGGTTTGACGACGCCTGGCATTTTGGTTACGATGTGGTCGATCGCATCCGGGTCGCCATCCTCTCCTCAGATGCAGACGCCGCCGGCACCCGCGCAGTGGAGCGGATTTTCGAAACGGCCAGCGGCTTGTATGACGTCGATGTCCGCACACAATGGTCACCGGGTAGCCTGACGGAATTCCATTTGATTGCATTGTGTGAGTGGCCAGCTCAAAATTCGGGCTTTGCGAATGCCATGAGCCGTTATGTCCAACAAGGCGGAACGATCGTCCTCCTACCAAAAACTGGAGAAGCGGACCAAGAATTGTTGAAGGCGCTGAATCTGAATACCGGGAACAACTGGATTGAAGCACCCGACCGGGTTCAAGACTTGGCAGTTTCGCACCCCTTTTTCGACGGAATTTTCTCGCAAACCCCGGACCGTATGGATTTACCTGCTGTTCGCGAACTTTGGGAGCGCCGGGTTGGGTTCAACGAGAGCATTTTGGCCACCACGGAAAGAGGAAAACCTTTCCTGACTCGCTTGCCATTTGGAAAAGGCCAAGCTTTTTTGTTTTCGACTGGAGTTTCAGAAGAGGCGACCAACCTTACACGGCATGCCTTATTCGTCCCCCTGCTCCTGCGCATGGGCGAGCAAGCGGCTGCCGGCCGGGTGCATCAAGGTTCCATTGGGCAATTTGACACATGGGAGTTGAATTTGGATGCTGAGAGTGCGGAAAGACTGACTCTCCAAGGCACCCAAAAATGGCTACCCGAAACGCGACAAACCGGAGGTTCCCTCAAAATTTCGTTGGGCAACTTGTCCCTTTCTGCAGGCCATTACGTTCTAACGAACGAAACCGCGTCGCTGGCAACATTGGGACTGAATAATGACCGCAGGGAATCCGATCACGCAGCATTCGATCCGGCTTCATTTGAATCGCAATTCACCAATCGCGGCTGGACCCGCATGCAGGTCATCACCGCGACGAGTTCGGTATTGCCGCAAGTCATTCAGCAAATCGAACAAGGCACTCCGCTTTGGAAGGCATGTGTAATTTTGGCCATCCTCGCCCTCATCTTGGAAGCTTTATTTCTTCGCATATGGAAACACTCATCAAAGGCGTAATCATCACAGACCCTCAGAGTCCGCACCATGGAACAGTGCGCGATGTACTCATCCAAGAAGGCAAGATTGTGCGAATCGATCCGCATATCGATGCCGAGCCTTCCATGCGCATTTGGGATGAACCCGGGTCCGCTTTGAGTGTGGGTTGGATGGACTTGCAAGCGGATTTTGCTGACCCTGGGCAGGAACAGAAAGAAGGTTTGGAATCCGGATCAAGGGCAGCACAGGCTGGCGGTTTTACCCATGTGGTATTGAACACGGGGCAAACGCCTTCACCGGATCATAAATCTGCCATTGCCTACCTCCGCGCTCGGGCCGCTGCTCTGGATACGGTACTGCTCCCCATGGGATCGCTCTCACAGCGTCACGAAGGGAACCAATTGGCAGAGCTCTTGGATCTGGCAAATGCTGGCGCTGTAGCTTTTTCCGATGATGGCCCTGTGAACCGAACCGAACTTTTGCGCCGCGCTTTGGAATACACCGAAGCCTTGGCACAACCCGTCATCACGTGTCCACTGGACTTTGGATTGAACGCGCATCCCCAGATGCACGAAGGCATCACCAGCACATTGATGGTGGTCGTGGGCAACCCCCACATTTCCGAAACAATGCGCATCAAGCGCGACCTCGACATCCTGAGGTATTCCGGTGGAAAATTGCATTTCTCGTGCATCAGCACGGCCGAATCCGTCGCGCTTGTTCGAGCAGCCAAAGCGGAAGGGCTTCACGTTACCTGCGCCACGTCAGCGCACCATCTGTTCTTCATAGACGAGGACTTGGAGCGATTCGATGGCACGCTCAAGGTGATCCCGCCGTTCCGATTGAATTCGGACCGAGAAGCTCTTTGTGCCGGCGTGTTGGACGGTACCATCGACGCCATCATCTCCGATCACCGACCTGAAGATTTGGAACATCACGATGTCGAGTTTGCCTTGTCTCCTTTCGGCATGTCTGCCATTGAATCGGTCTTTCCGGTCGCCTTATCCGCCATCGGGAGTTCAGGACAGGACGCCATCATTCGAGCCTTGACATCAGGGCCACGAAACGTACTGGGCATGGAAATGCCGCGAATTGAAGCGGGGCAGCAAGCCGATCTCACGTGGTTCCACCCCAGCAAGCCTTGGATTCATCAAAAAGCCTCCAAAGCTGTCAATCAAACTGACTATGTGAACCGTAAGACCTCGTTCAGCGGCCTTGGAACGCCCCTTGGTGTGATTACGCCTCGCCCTGCGGACCGCTAAACGTCAACGGCATCGCCGGATCTTGGTTGCCCTTTGGCGGCTGAATGGGTCCTTGCTGTTGTTCAAACCGCTGGATATTCTCGTTGAGGGCATGCAAAAGGCGTTTCGCGTGATGAGGAGCCAGAAGAATTCGACTGCGCACTTGGGCCTGTTTCATGCCGGGCATCACTTGAGCAAAGTCCACCACGAATTCAACCGGGCTGTGGGTGATTACCGCTAAGTTTGAGTAAATGCCTTGCGCCAATTCCTCGGGCAAATCAATGTTCAGTTTTTTCTGTTTGTTGTCTTCTTGCGCCATGCGTCTATGTTTTTACATGGGCTCGCTCAATTGAGTGCGCCCATTGAAGTCGTTTTTTAGGTCAAATCCAAGTTCAGCAATTCCTGCAAATCGCGGATGCGGTTCCACACCCCATCTTCTGTCGGAGCATCCGTCGGGTCATAATGCACTTGGCGCCAGCCCGCCAACCGTGCGCCGTGCACATCACATTCCAAGTCGTCTCCGATCATGATGGCCCGGTTTGCATCGGAACAGGCCAAAGCCAAACTGCGATGAAATGCCTCCGCACGAGGTTTTTTGAAGCCTAAGGCATCGCTCGTAAAAACGGCCTCGAAATACGGATTCAATCCGGAATTTTTCATTTTGATGTGTTGCACCTCGTCAAAACCGTTGGTCAATACGAACATCCGATGTCCACGCGATTTGAGCTCATTACAAACATTCAATGCGCCATCAATCAGTGCCGTTCGGTACGGCGCTCGGCGCACATATGCCTCTCCCATTTCTTCTGCAATGCGCCCCATTCCTTCGAAGGAATCAACACCCAACCCTTCCATCGCTCTCTGAAAACGGAGCGGCCGCAACTCCTGCTGAGTGAGTTCTCCAGCGCGGTAAGCTGCCCAACACTTTTCGTTCTCCACTTCGTACACGGCAATAAAATCCGCTGTGGTGCGGTGTTCGGGGAGATGTGACTGGGCCAATTCTTCAAAAATCTCCTGCAAAGCTTCACGTGAATTGCGATCGAAATCCCAAAGGGTTCGGTCCAAATCGAAGAATAAGTCTGCCGGTGCCATGCCTTAAAGGTACACCACCTCAACCAACGGGCACAGCCCAATGCGTCAGTGCGGTCAACACCAAAGACCAAATGAAAAAAGCTCCGATGAGAATCCAGGGCATGCGCTCGTCACGTTGGTAGTACTTGGCGGCAAGGACAGCGGCGATCGGCACGGAAATGAATCCACTCACCATCAACAAACCCCACATCCCGAACCGCCTTCGAAACCGAACAATTCTTCTTTTCTTCTCCGTAAAAAAGGGTCGTTTTGGTTCTTTTTCGCCGCGGAATTCACTCCATTTCTTCAGCAGCCATTTTCCGAAGTAAAAGAATATCAAGACGCCAAGTGCCGCCCCCACCGAACTCACAGCAACGGTGACCCCAAATCCCCAGCCCCTGGCAGTCATCAAGGACGGCGTCACCAAAAACTTGATGACCGATGCAACCAACCATAGGAATAATTCCCAGATTCCCATGCTCAGTTGATTTTCGGACCAAACGCCAAGTCGCCCGCGTCGCCCAGTCCGGGAATGATGTATCCTTTCTCCGACAAAACAGCATCAACCGCTCCCACCCAGATTCGAGCGTCCGGCAACTGTTCGGCCACATGGGCAATCCCCTCCTCACTCGCAATCACCGCGGCAATGTGCAGGGCAGCAGGTTGTCCGTGAGACTTCATCAACGCCTGAAGGACCTGCACCAAAGAAGCTCCTGTAGCCAGCATGGGGTCTGCAATGATGAGCACCCGCCCTTCCAACGATGGTGAACTCACAGCGTCGATCCGGATGGAAAACGCGGTATGATCATCCGTTTCGTAATGCCTGCATGCGGAAACAAAAGCCTGATCCGCGCGGTCAAACACTTGAGCCATTCCAGCGTGCATGGGAATTCCAGCCCTCAAAACCGTCGCCAAAACAGGTTGGGTGGCAAGCCGGTCGATCTGGGCTTCACCTAACGGCGTTTGTACCGTCTGTTTTGAATAGGTCATCTCCCGTGAAATTTCCATTCCCAAGGCGATGCCCATCCGCTCCAAATTCCAACGAAACCGCGCTCGATCTTGTTGAATGCCTGCGTCACGCAATTCAGCCAGGTATTCATTGGCAGCGCTCGGCATATGAGTGAGAATTCGCGGTTCCATAGTCGGTTAACAAAGGTGTTCAAAGAGTTGTTCGTACACGGCCTTCCACCCTGACCATTCCCCATGGTTACTCACGGTTTCATTATGCCAAAGCAATGTCATATCGCCTTCCACGGTCCGAACTTCGTCTGCTATCGTCTTGACGTGTTCGATGGCTTTCTCGGGCGTCATCCCCATATACCGATGCAGGGTTGCATCCATGACGGCTACCGGGTGCAATGTGAGCTCCATGATCCGATCACCTCGGACGTCGTACGCTCGGAAAGGACGCGAAATCCCGGCTCTGAAACCGGTTGAATCGGCAAAACCGAGCGAGTGGTCGTGCCGAATTCCGATGGACTCCAAACGCTTCCAAGAAGCATCGATCCGCTGCAATAAATAGTGTTGGCGTGAATGAATTACCGGTTCTCCGCACACCTGTTGAAGCCTTTCCACCTCCTCGCGCATGCGGTCCGAAGTCGAAGCCTCATGCGCCGCTACGCCCGGATGGATGCCGATGTCTGCGTTGCGTTGAATCCGTTGAATCAATTGCCTCAGCCCGGGCACATCCCATTGCAGGCCGCGGTCGTATTTCCCCCGGCTTGCCAACAAGAAGAAATAACGTGCCTTGAGATCGTATCGCCGGTGCAATCCTTCCAACCAATCGTAAGTATCATAAGGATCGGACATCCGCCCCCTCAGCACAGTCCAACGCTCATTCCATCGTTGACCATCGCCATGCAAAGCGTCTTTTGCTGCCGCGCCCAGCACGCGGAAGGGACGGCGATGCAAATAGGCATAAGCGCTGTCAACATCAATGGTTGGCAATACCCGGTAATTCCGGCCAGTTGCCTGTTTTCCGATGGACTCTGCCCATGCCCTGACCCGCACTTCCACCTCTGGTCGCTTCAGCCAACCTTCCTGAAAAGCTAAACAACTCGTTGCTTGGACCCGTCCAAATCCATCCAAGGCGTCGCCTACCATTTCCCTTTCTTCCCAACGCGTTGCCATCCAAAAAACCCAACTCCACCAATCGGCATCTACACGTCCTGTGTCCGTGTTTTTCACTCCGAATGGCAACCGTCCGGTGCCGGGCACTCCCGGTCCGACGGCATCTGACCAAATCCATGAGTCCACGTCTTCGGAGAGCAACCCGGCAGCCGGAATAAAGGCCGCTCCGAGTCGGTGGATATCGAAGCCACCATATTGGACTTTAAGCGGGTGGGTACTCCATGCATTTTCGTCCGCTGGCCACACCACCTCCCATCCAAGAATCACTTCGAAAATAAGGTATGCCACATAACGGTGACGATTGAGCACGGCACCATCTCCATCGCAAATCCGAATGGCTACCCTTTCAACCATGCTTCCAAAGATTTCGCGATTTCATCCGCCGCATTGCCGTCGCCATATATCGGAACATTCCAATCCAAAGATGGCTCTGGCTTCTGTCGACTCAACACCGATTCCAACATTTCCGGGTCCTCGCACAATTCAGCGTATCCTCCATCGAGCAGTTCCACCCACTCCGTTGTAGTGCGCAAAATGACCGCAGGACGGTGCATAAAAAACGCCTCCTTTTGCAGTCCACCGGAATCGGTAAAAACACAATCCACAGATTTCAGCCACTGCAGCATTTGAAGGTATCCTGCCGGGGGGTGAATCTCGAATCCACGGGATTCCAATTGGGCCTGCCAATTCGACCCGAACAAGGCTATAAACCCTTTTTCCGTTCTGGGATGCACTGGAAATACGATGGTCCATCCCTTTTTGGAGGCCGAAGACGCCAACGCATCAATCCAACGGTTCAGTCGCTCCGGATCATCTACGTTTGAGGGTCGGTGTAGGGTCAAGAGTACCCGTTGGGTAGGATCGGCTGGTTGCTCGGGTATGCCGCCGAAATGCCGAGCTGTATCCAACATGAGATCACCCGATATTTCGACCCGAACCCCGGGCCGACTTCCCGTGAAAATGCCTTCACGTTGGAGCTGCTCTACCGCGGCTTTGGATGGACAAAAAAGCAATGAACTCAATTCATCTGTCAAAATTCGATTGATCTCCTCGGGCATCGCTCGGTCAAACGATCGCAATCCCGCTTCAATGTGCACCGCCGGAACCCCGCAGCGGGTCGCTGCCCAAGCCCCAGCCAAGGTCGAGTCCGTGTCACCATATAAAATCACGGCATCCGGACGGTCGTGATGGATGGCATCGGTAATACCTTGCATCATTTGGCCCATGCGAATTCCGGGATCGGTCGAAACTTCCAACTGATGATCAGCTTGAGGCAACCCCAACTCTTTGAAAAACGCTCCGGACATATTGTGGGAATAATGTTGGCCGGTATGCAAAATGCGCTCTGAAAAAAGGGAATGGGGTTGCGCCAGGCGCCTACTCAATGCAGACGCTTTCATCCATTGCGGACGCGCGCCGATTACCGTCAGAAGGGTCCATTGATGTTGACTCATTGCCTTTTGCGCACGTTATAACTCGCCTTCGTCCGCGAAGCTAAAGTAGCGGTTGCGTGAAATAATCACATGGTCCAACAACGGACAATCCAACATTTTACCTGCCCATTGAAGGTTTTTTGTGAGTTCGCGGTCGGCCCGGCTCGGCTGGGTATTACCCGAGGGATGGTTATGGACCGCAACCAACCCCGCTGCCCGCATGGCGAGCGCTTTGGCAAAGATAATTTTCGGATCGGCTACCGTTCCTGTTAAACCTCCCCGGCTGATCATCATTTCGGCCAACACTTCATTGGACCGCCTCAAGAGCAGAACCCAAAACTCCTCATGGGCCAAATCGGCCAAACGCAAAACAAACCGATCGAACACATCCTTGGACGACCGAATGAACGCTTGACTTTCCGAAACCGATGTAAGCTGTTGTCGCCTTCTTCCCAATTCCAAGGCAGCCGAAACCTGAAGCGCCTTGGCAAATCCGATGCCATGCACTTGCACCAACCCTTCGGGAGGATAACTCGACAGTTGAACCAAGTCGCCTTGAGCCAATGCAAGCAAACCTTCGGCTGCATCGCTTACCGAACTCCCTTTGATGCCCGAACCCAATAACACCATCAACAACTCTGCATCGCTGAGGGCTTGAGGACCCTCCAAAAGCAATCTCTCCCGTGGCATCTTCCCAACCATCTTCAAAATCCTTCATTTCGGGCAAAAAAAAGCCCCCATTTCTGGAGGCTAATTAAGACTATGAACGCTTTAATCAGAGTTTGGCTACGTGAATGGCCAGGCTTGATTTAAGGTTGGAGGCTTTGTTTTTGTGGATGACGTTGTTCTTCGCCAATTTGTCCAACATCGCAGAAACAACGGGCAACATCTCAGCCGCTTTCTTTGCATCTGTTGTGGCACGCAATGCGCGTACAGCGTTTCGCGCAGTCTTGTGATAGTATCGATTTCGCGCAGCTTTCTTGCGATCGGAACGAATGCGCTTCAAAGAGGATTTGTGATGAGCCATGTGCTTTTCAACTGTAAATTTCCGCTAAGGGGGTGCAAATATAAGCGATATTCCAACGCTTCCAAGCTTTCCTTCAATATAGTATACAGAAAGGGCGCACCCCTGCGCCCTTTCACCCTAACAATCTACTTGCATTTCGAATTCGACGCCTGCAAACCTCGATTCAAAACACCCTGCGATAATACAAATAAACTCGCTTAATACGCTTTTTTAACCCTCTAATTATTTTTATTAGCCCATATTTTGATTTCCACAACGTTTTGAATTGACCTTATCACTCCTTCGAAAAACCGACAGTCAACTGTAACTTTAGCACGCCACATCTTCCCCCATGCCTCTCACAGTATTCAATCCCCTGCATATTTTTCAGGATCCGCGTGGAATGTTGGCCGGTCTCCTCTGTCTTTCATTGGCAAGTCAAAGCCAAGGCCTTTTCACCAATGCTTCAGAATCAGCTGGGGTAAATGCAGACGGAATCCACCATTCAGTGGCCGTGGGGGATTTCGATCGCGATGGACGGGAAGACATCTACGTTGGAACCAAATTTGCCCCAAACAAACTATTCCGAAACCTGGGCAACATGCAATTCGAAGAGGTTTCGGTTCCGGCAGGCGTCGCAGATCCTGGAACTACGAATGCGGTCATCTGGGGCGACTTCAACAATGATGGATGGCTCGATCTCGTCACGGGAAATTATCTCCAGGCCAATCGTTTTTACCTCAACCGCGGCGACGGCACATTTGACGATGTGACAGACGCCTGGGGAGTGGGCAATGAGGGGCCGTGTCGAGGATTGCACGCAGCGGATTATAACCAAGACGGATGGCTCGATTTGTATGTGGTGAATGTCAATAGCCACAACGCCATGTATAAGAATTTGAATGGCGAAGGATTCCAAAATGTCACTTTCCCGACCGGCACCATGGATACAGGCATCGGCGCAGGCGCATTGTTCTTCGATTCAGACAATGATGGTGACGTAGATCTGTACTTGACCCATGACGGCAACCAGACCAACAAGTATTATCGCAACAATGGCAACGGCACATTTACCGAGCAGGCGTCTGCTGTCGGATTGGATTACCAAGGCAATTGCATGGGAATCGAGGCTGCCGACATCAATCACGACGGCTGGTTGGATCTTTACATCACGGATTTGTACCCGAGTGAACTGTTCCTCAACAATGGAGACGGCACCTACACCGCCATTGCCGAAGCCGCCGGTGTAGACGATTCAGGCATGACTTGGGGGTGTGCTTTCTTTGATTACGATCACGACTCCGAATGGGATTTGTACATCGTCAACGATTACCAATTTTCTCCGATTTCGAACAGATTGTACCGAGGCCTCGGCGACACCACATTCGCTTGGGTCAGTGAAGGCGATTCCGTTCTGGAGCATGATTTTGGGGATTACGGATTGGCCACCGGGGACTTGGATGCTGATGGAGATTTGGATTTGGCCATTGCCACTTCCGGTTCTCCTACCCAACCGGGTTTTCAAATCCTGCAAAATCAAAATGAATCGGGACACAGCATCCGTTTTAACTTGGAAGGCACCGTTTCGAATCGAGACGCCATCGGCGCACGGTTGACCCTGTATTTCGGCGAAAAAGTCCGATACGACGAAATCCATTGCGGGCAAGGTTACAGCGGATCGAGCTCATTTACCGCCCACTTCGGTTTGGGCGAGTCCTCCGTGGTCGACTCGCTCATGGTCCGCTGGCCCAACGGCGGCGAAACCGTCCACGGCCCGTTCGCGGCCGACAGCCTCTATGTTCTCGTCGAACCTTTTGCGGAACCATGGTTTTATCACGGCTGCACAGATCACAGCGCATGCAACTTCCAACTCGCTGCCGTCGAAGATGACGGGAGTTGCGCCTATCCCCTTGCGGGATTGGACTGCGACGGGGAGCCAATTGAAGGATACCCGACGCTGGAGACTCACAGCATTGCGCGCATTTGGAACGAGGCCGCATTGCTCAGCATCCGAAACGATTGGGCACGGCCCACAGTCCATGCGCGCAACCTTTGGCACATTTCAGCACTGATGTATGATGCATGGGCGGCTTGGGCGGATTCATCGGATATCGCTCCACGCCCCTGGCTTCTGGGTGACAGCGTTGGCGATTATTTCTGTCCGTTTGAGGGAATGGGGCTGGACACGAACGAAATAGACCTTTTGGAAGCCCGCAGGCGCAGCATCAGTTACGGAGCGTACCGCCTGCTCCAGCACCGTTTTGAAAACGCACCGCGTGCGGAACGTATTGCCGTGCACATCGATTCACAAATGGCCACGCTGGGTTATGATACGGCTTGGCAAGCTACGGATTACACCACAGGAACTTGGGAGGAACGGGCGAGTTCTTTGGGCAATTATTTGGCCGAACACTACATCGCCTTCGGCTTGCAGGATGGAGCATTTGAAGAAATCGACTACCAAAACACCTACTACAATCCCATGAATTGGAATTTGGTGATGGACGAGCCCGGCAATCCCAATATGTTTTTCCCCAACCGTTGGCAACCCTTGCAGCTGGCAGAATTCATTGACCAATCCGGGAATTCAGGCTCCAACATTTCTCCGGACTTCCTCAGCCCGGAATGGGGCAATGTGCAGCCATTTGCGCTCACAGCTGCTGACACCAGCCGCTATGAACGGTTGGGCAGTTGGTACACCGTCTACCATGACCCCGGAGCTCCACCTCAGGTGAACATCAACGAGACCGTGGGTTTGGAGAGCAATTATAAATGGGGGCATTCCTTGGTGGCGCTCTGGGCTTCTCATTTGGATCCTGCGGATTCGGTGATTTGGGACATCAGCCCGGGCGCATTCGGTCACAATGGATGGGTCCCCGGTGATTTCACATCTGCGAGGGCTTATTACGACACGAGCGGTGTACCATTCATTGATGGTGCTGTCGCAGGCCACGAATTGAATCCATTCACGGGGGAAGCGTACGAGCCCCAACCCGTTCTTCGTGGTGATTTTACAAGGGTATTGGCGGAATTCTGGGCCGATGGCCCGGATTCTGAGACGCCGCCGGGACATTGGTTTACGCTGCTTAATTATGTCCACGACCAACCCGAATTGGAGCGGCGCTGGCGCGGTTTAGGAGAGCCCATGGAAACGCTTGATTGGGACGTCCTCTCCTATTTTGCCATGGGCGGCGCGATGCACGATGCTGCCATTTCCGCTTGGAGTAACAAAGGTTGGTACGATTACGTGCGCCCCGTTTCAGCCCTGCGCTGGATGGCCGATCGCGGACAATGCTCCGATCCCGAGCTCCCCAATTTCCACGGTGCGGGGTTGCCCTTGATCCCAGGCAAGATTGAGCTCATCAACCTGGACGATCCGGAATCCCTCCGCGGCGCGAACAACGAACACCTCTACGAATTGAAAATTCGGTGCTGGAAAGGCCCGGAATTCATTGAAGTTCCAGCCCTCAACATGGCCGGTGTGGGCTGGATTCGCGCCAGGGAATGGTGGCCTTATCAACGACCGACATTCGTGACCCCGCCTTTTGCCGGATACGTGAGTGGACATTCCACATTTAGCCGTGCAGCGGCCGAAGTGTTGACTGCCATGACGGGAGATGCTTACTTCCCAGGAGGTATGGGCACGTTCCCCGTCGAGGCCCACGAATTTTTGGTGTTTGAAGACGGACCCAGCGCGAGCTTTGAACTGCAATGGGCCACGTACCGCGACGCTGCGGACCAAAGTGCGCTTTCCCGAATCTGGGGAGGGATCCACCCGCCGCAGGATGACTTCCCGGGAAGGCTCATCGGAGAAATTGTGGGCATGGACGCCTTTCTTTTGGCCGAACAATATGCGTTTCCATTGCTGGGAATCAATTGCTTCGCAGCAGATGGTTACCCTTGTTTGTGCCCGGGAGATTTCAATTCAGATGGCGTGCGCAACATGCCCGATTTGCTCTTGTTGCTGGTGCATTTTGGCCAACCGGTTGCGGTATCGGGATTGGGTGCATCGCCGGTCCTCGATCTGGATACCAACGGCAGCATTGGTACTGGCGATTTGCTCGGCTTGCTTACCGTTTGGGGCCAACCCTGTCCTTGAGCCTAATGTGGCGTGTGAACCACCAATTCGTCCAAAAACAACCAACTCGCAGAACTTGCCGCATCATGCCAATCGGGACAGGGGCCGGGATTCCGCGCTTCTAAGCGAACCCAACGGGCGGTGGCGTCTACATCGGTGGATACTCGATTGACATCTTGCAGATCGTTGGAGGTAAATGCATTGGCTCCCCCGGAAAATGGATTGACCATCCAGGAACCTTCCCAATTTTCACCATCCGCTGACCACTGAAATCGGATCGAATCGGGCAGGAAAATCCAGGCGTCTTGGTAGCGGTAAAACTGCATGCTCATGGAATCGATCGCCATGGGCTCACCGAGATCGAGCTGAACAGCCATATCCTCACCTTGGGCGGCTTGCCAAGATCCATCCCGAAAATCCAACGTACCCAAACGGCCGTCTGCCAATCCTTGCTCTCCCCGGCCGGGATAGTAAGGGTTAATTTCGTGGTCGATTTGAATCGGTGCAAACGCTCCCACGTGGCCGGCGACAGGAAATTCCAATGGCGCACCCATGGAGACGCCTTTGCGATTTAACGCCACTTTCATCGTGCCTTCCCCCTGAATGGTTTGAACGGTGGAAATGGGGTGTCCTAACAAATCAGGACGGTCATCTATGGGATGGAATTGGGCATCTCCTGCTACGCCCGACATGGCCGGCGCAAAAGCAACCTGAATACTACCGGGAAGTGAACCTTTTGACCACTCCATGGAAATGGGCACAGTCTCCCATCCGTAATCGACATTCCACGATTCCAAGCGGGCGTAATGCCATTCCATGCGCTCTTTGAAATCTGCCCAGTCTCGGCTCGCTGTATCACTCCACAAGACCTCGGACATCGCGACAAGCCTCGGAAAGACTTTGGAATCGACCAAATGCTGCGGCGCATGCTCTGACCACATATTACACTCTCCACCCAGAATGCGCCCGGTACCCGCGAGCCCTTCAGGAACCGGTTCAAACCCGTACACTTCTTCGAGGTCCGTCGACTCAACAGGATAATCGAAATAACAATGCGAAGTTGGCGACATGATGGCATCGTGACCGCTTGCGACCGCGTCCAATCCGCCGTTCATGCCTCGCCAAGATTGCACGGTCGCACCCTCGGGCAATCCACCTTCTAAGATTTCATCCCATCCGATGAGTTTGCGTCCGTGCTCCTCCAAATAACGACCGATGCGCCCAATGAACCACGACTGCAACTCATGTTCGTCGTGAAGGCCTGCTTCGGCGATTCGCTGTTGGCATCGGGGGCAAGCTTCCCATCGCACTTTCGGGGCTTCGTCCCCACCGATGTGGATGTACTCGGAAGGGAACAACTCCATGACCTCATCCAAGACGGTTTCGAGGAAGGCAAACGTGGTATCCTGTCCGGCACAATAGATGTCTTTGAAGACGCCCCAATCATGCGGGACTTCCATGGATTCGCCTGTGCAGCCGAGCCAGGGATAGGCAGCGAGCGCAGCACTGCTGTGGCCAGGCAATTCAATTTCGGGAATCACGGTGATGTGCCGTGAAGCGGCATATGCTACAATATCTCGAATTTGATCCTTCGTGTAAAATCCGCCGTGGGTTGACCCGTCGGCTTCTTTGCGCCAAGCACCGACCTCCGTGAGTTTAGGATAAGCATCAACCTCAATCCGCCAGCCTTGGTCTTCGGTCAAATGCCAATGCAACACACTCATCTTGTGCAAGGCCAATAGATCGATCATGCGCTTGACGTATTCGGGCTCCATGAAATGCCGACAACAATCCAGTAGCAAACCCCGGTGCGGGAAGCGCGGCGCGTCCCGCATGGCACCGTAAGGAATGGCCCAAGCTTTCTGCGCATCCGGCGGCCGCATCCAACGCAAGGTGGTCAGGGCATGAAAGGCACCATGCGCCGTTGCGGCATCGATATGGATTCCTTGTTCATTGATGACCAATTCGTATCCCTCTTCGGGCAGGTTGGCATTGCTGGTTACGGATATTGGAATTCGAGAACCCGTGAAATTGAGGACATCCGCGTTTAGCCAGTCTTCCCATGATTGCTGCGCTCCAGACCAAACCTCTGGAACAGTCCACTGCCAATTTCCTCCGCAGACCAAAACGCTTTCGTGGTGCAGCACCCAAGCTTGAGGCGCGGGAATCAGTGCTTCTGAAATGGGTTTGACTTCGATGGATTCACATCCTACTCCAAAAGCCACGAGGAGCACCACCGATAACACCTTCCATAAGTTTTGCATCCTGCAAAATAAGCACGACCTGAGCGAATTCAACCCACAAACCATTCCTCCACTGCTTCGCGCTGAACGGGATAATGCACCCCGTCAAACAAAGCCGTCGCGTGCTCCTTTCGCTCCCTGCACGATGCGTGAAAAGATTGAATCCCCATTCCGAGCCAATCTGCCCGCTGCTGGGGCCGTACGCCGCTTCCTACCGTCACTTCAAATCCAGCTTGCATCCAATCTCTTATGCGTGCTCGACCAGCCCATGCCGCCTCCTTCCCACCGCTGCTCAACAAGCGTCGAATTCCTGATTCCTGCAGCGCCGCCGCTGCACCCTGCCAGTCCATACACGCATCCAGCGCTCGATGGACGACCAACCGATGGCCGCCAAATTCCTCGGCCCATCGAGCGGTGAGCTCGGCATCCCACGTCCCGTCGGGCCGCAATCCACCCACGACGGCGCGGGACGCACCCGCATCCAACACCGCCTGAATTTGCTCTGTCATCCAGGATTTTTCCTCATGGGTGTATGCAAAATGGCCGGCACGCGGTCGCACCAACGCGTGCACCGGAATCCCTGCTTTCAGAGCCGCGCGAATGTCCGTTTCCGGGGAAGTCAGCCCCCCACATTCCCAATGCGCACAGAGCTCGACACGATGGGCACCACCTCGAGCAGCGGTGTGCACGTCGAGCGGAGAACTCGCACACACTTCGAGTTGGAAGGGCTCGATCAAATGCATTCCATCCCGCACAGAAGTCACATCCTGCAGCCGGGTCAAATCCAAAACCTCATCCGCCGTATCGAGTTGTTCCATTTCATAACCGGCATCCATCATGGCTTGCAAGGCGGTTGGC
>JBMSHA010000011.1:0-17829 GCA_049416245.1 Flavobacteriales bacterium
GTTCATCACGTAAGTTCCTGCCTCACAGTAAACGCAAGAGCCTGGGTTCTCTTGAGTTGCTGTTGGGTCGTAGTTAGCAGCCGCTTGGTCCATGCAACCGATGCATGAGTAATCACAAGTGCCATCATCGAAGTTTGCTCCTTCGTCGTAGTTACAAGCAAGGTCATCTGTACAACCTGGGAAAGCTGGCAAGCAGAATGAAGTAGATTCAGAAGAACCGAAGGCACCACCTGAAGCCAATACCAGACCGTTACCGTCAGTTACAGAATAGCTTCCTTGCCCAAAAGAGCAGCAAATGCCATCACCCCATGAATCGTACATGGTGAAAGTATAGCATGCGGCACCTGTACAAACAGCAGCGCCTGATGAAAAACCACTAGCGATGATGTTTCCAGCATCGTCAGCCAAATCCCAAGAAGTTTCACTCGGAAAGTTGTCAGGATTAATGACGATGGTCAACGATTCATATGCGCATGAGCCGTCTTCGGAAGTTGCGAACTCATCGTAGTTACAAGCCGTAGCATCCGTACATCCCAAGTACTCACACTCTCCGTTGTCAGATGTCGCGGTCATGTTGAAGTTTGACGCGTTTGAATCTGTACATCCAGGACCGAAGCACCATGTTTCAGACGTTTGTGAAGACCAACCTGATCCACCGCCGTTGTCAATGGTCATGCCATTCCAAGAAATGGTCCATACTCCACTTGCTCCCATTCCGTCACCGAAGCTGTCGTACACAACAACATAGTAGCAAGCATCGTCATTCAAGCAAGCTGTCTCGTTGATTGTGGTTCCATTCGAGTAACTACCGTACATGGAAGCAACAACATCACCTGAATCTGCGTCGAATACATCGTAGCTGGTCTCAGAAGACCAGTAATTGCTTGTGAACGACAACGAGAGCGTTTCACTTGCGCAAGAACCGTCGTCCTCAGTTGCAGCAGCATTGTAGTTGCAAGCAGTTTCGTCAGTGCAACCGGGAACGGATACGTCGCCCACGCAAAAGTCGGTAGATTCTGAACCTCCGAAGTCACCACCAGACGCCAACACGTTGCCGTCTGCGTCGGTCAAGGCATAGCTACCGTCACCCCATGTGCAGCACATCCCATCATTTGCCGAGTCGGTCATAGTCAAGGTATAGCAGCCATCAGGTAAGCAGGCCGTTGGTGTCGCTGTGCCACCATTCATACCCGCGTATGAACCGGATCCTGCGGAAGCAACGGAGTTGCCATCAGCATCCAAAATAGACCATCCGGTTTCACTCGCATAGTCATCAAAGACCAGTGTGAGGGTCACCTCATTGTCCGCACACTGGGCAAACGCTGCCGGAGCGGAATAGAAATAAAGCGCGAACATCGCTACGATGCCACAACACTTTTTAAACGTGTTAAACATTTGATTTGGTTTTGGTTAGAATTCTCAGACAATTTGGAGGGACATCAAAATCAGCCCCAATATTTTATCTCCAGCCTTTGTCCATCACCGCCGTGATTTTCGCTTTGCCTTCGACAGAAAATGCAGGGTTTTCACAAAAAAACACTACAGAATCGCCCTAAATGTAAAATAACCTTTCCTGAAATCCAATAAATCTTAAAGGAAAATTCTGAAGATGAGCTTGAATTCATCGGCTAATTAATCCCACTTACAGAAAGTTGTTAGGCATTTACCGAATAGTGTAACACCGCCTAACTGCTAAAATCTATGAAAATGAACAATTTAAAGCCCTAGCAGGTTAGCGCCACATTTCCGCGTGCCAGGTCGATGCAAACGCTTTCACCAATGACGGTAAGCACTGTTCCTTGTTACTCACGACCGAATTCACAACCAGCGAATCATCCGCTATCTGTAGGGCCTTGCGCATCGCCCAATACCCCGCCAGCGAACTTTCCATCCACTCGGATCCTGCCGGATTATTCGGAGTTATATAATAATGTATAACCCGATCTCGCGAAAACCAATTCAACGGGGTATCACGTCCACTCCCTGTAAATCCTTGCAGGCGATGCACCAACTTATCTATCGAGCATCCGGTCGCGCCTGCACTTCCCTCGTCCAACCCCACCATTAAAGCCCTTTGCCCCTCCAGACGCCAGCTTGCCTTCAATGACCGACCATGTGCCGACCAATTCGCGAGAAACTCTTCAAGTGATCCAGCCAACGATTCGCACTCGTCGTCGGATAACCGGCGATTTGATACGTGCAACCACACACGGGAATCATCCGGAAGGGCTTCCCATCCGCTGCCCTGCTTGACCTCTCCGAACGCCCAAACCGATCCTTGATCCTTCATTTTCTCGAGTAAAAAGCTGCATTCACGCGTTGTCACACCAAAACTAGTGCTTGCAGTTCCGTTATTCGCATTTCCTTGCGAAATTGCAGGCGCATGTCCGATTCACAAAAGCGCAAAAACGAGCTCATCTCGATGAGCCAGGTCCGGCCTTACCTCAAGCTCCTGTTGAAAAACTGGTGGCTGATTGCCATACTGTCCGGGACGGGGTATGCCGCTGCCCGACTCATCACCCACCGGCAACTTGATATATATGCTGCCACAGCGGAGGTGTTGCTCGACAAAGGCGGTGAGGAGCTCGCTTACCAAGAGAAACTTGCGGGGGCCACGAGCATGTTCGGCCGTGGAAGTTCCGACACCAAAGACCAGCAGCGCATCTTGCAATCATTCGACTTGGTGGGGCGTGCAGTGGATCGTATGCGATTGGACATCGACTACTATCTGGTGGGTCGACTCAAAACCAGCCAAGTATCCGGATTCAGTAATTTGGCCATTGACGCCCAGCCTGAACTCTTCAATTCGGCATATCTCGGCCGAAACATCGATTTATTCATTGAAGACGAAGCGCATTACCGGTTGCGTTACACGCTCAACAACGGTGAAGTAAAAGAATGGGTTCAACCTTTCGGCGTCCCCATAGAAGGTCCGGAATTGGCCCTGACGATTTCCTTTGGCGACGCCAAAGTGGTCGATTTCTCAAACCCCTCTGGCCCGAGTATCAACGAGGCTGCTCTGGAGCAAGCGCGCAAACAACACTTCCAATTCCGGGTTTACAACCGAGCGCAACGGATTGGCCAAATGCGGGGCTCACTTCAAGTTACCAACGTGACGGGCACGAACATCTTGACGCTCCGTTCGAGCAGCACGCTGGCCGGTCGAGCTCAGGAATTCTTGAGCATCTTGAGTGAGGAGTACATCGAATTCACAAAGGAAGACCGACTCGAGTCGAGCTTAAAAACCGAAAAGTTCATCAACATCCAATTGGAGGAGCTGGTCAGCATCATGGACAGCCTAGAGATGCAGGTCGATGGATTCAAACAGCAAAATGAAATCCTGGACCTCAGCCGCGAGCAGACGGAGTTTTTCAATGCACTCGTGCAACTGGAGACACAAGAACGAGAATTGGAATTTCGCCTGGAGGCGTTGAGTTCGTTACGCAAGTACTTGTCATCCGGATTGGAGGGCAACAGTTTACCGCCAACTTCCTATCTCATCGAAGAAGATCCGCTACTGATTGAACAGGTGAGTGCGTTGTTCCAAATGCGCAGCGAGCGCACAACCGCTTTACTCGATGTGACCGAGGACAGTTATCAAATCCGCCGACTCGATAGCGCCATCAGCAACGCGCGTTTTACGGTGACTAAATACATCGAAGACACCCGCGAAGCCATTGTGAATCAGCGCTCAAACGTCCGGAACCAAATTACGGCCTTAGAAGCGCGCCTCAGTGGAATTCCCGCCACGCAACGCGACATTGTCGTCATGGAACGAAAGCTTCAGGTCAATGAAAAACTTTACGTTTTCCTGCTGGAAGCACGCGCGCAAAACGTCATTTCAAGGGCCGGCATTGCCCCTCAGGCATCGATCATTGAGGTCGCGCGAAATGCCGGCATCGTGGGGCCGAATAAACGCCAAACCATCCGCAACTACACGCTGTATGGAGCCATCTTCGCATTGGCCATCGCCTTCCTGCGCATGTTGCTTTTCGATCGACTCGAGTCCACGCAAGAGCTTCGAGAAATCACCCAACTTCCAGTGGTTGCAGGCCTGCCTCATTACGACAACATTAACGAGGCTCCTCTCGCCATTCTCGCCGACTCGCGCGCTCAAATCACGGAAGCATTCCGGAGTTTGCGAACGAATTTGCAGTATGTACTCGCCCAAGAGGGCGCCAATACGATTTTGGTGAGTTCATTGCATCCGGGGGAGGGAAAATCGTTTGTCTCATCGAATTTGTCAACGGTCTTGGCAAAAACCGGCAAATCGGTAGTGTTGGTCGATTTCGACATGCACAAACCGAAAGTCCACAAAAACTTCAAGCTCTCCAATCAAATCGGACTCAGCACCCACCTGATCGGTCGGTGCGATATCGACGAAATGAAGCAAGCCGGCCCCGTCAATTCGTTGACGGTCATCACCGCCGGCCCCGTTCCGCCCAACGCGTCGGAATTGGTTATGAATGACCGGCTGGACCCGTTCTTGCAGAAGTTGCGTGCCGATTATGATTTTGTCATTCTCGACACGCCTCCGATGCTGTTGATTACCGATGCCTTGCTCCTCATGAGCAAAGTCGACACGGGGCTGCTGGTCACCAACACGCAAAAAGCAACAAAACGAGGCATCGAGCATCTGGAGGATTTGTTGAGTCAGAATAACCTCAGCCACGCGTCGCTCGTTATGAACAACATCCGCATGTCTCGAGTGGGCATGTATTACGCCAAATACGCATACAAATACGGTTACGGCTATGGTTACGGCTATGGTTACGGCTATGGCTATGGCTATGGCTATGGCTATGGCGGAACGAAATACGGCGATGACCCCGAGCCGCAAGCCTAACAGAGCACAAATGCAACGAATGGGCTGTTCGTAACGTCTTCAAGTATGAAACACGTGCGCATTAGCGTTTGTATTTTTGTAACATGCATGGATTCAGTCACGTCTACGCAAAAACCTTGAGATCCTGGTCCGCCCGCACGGTAGCGCTCGGGTTGATTTGGCTGAGCACTTTCCAACTTTTGCCAGCGCAGCTTGAAGTGGACATGCAATGTGTGCACGTCAATGACCAAGGCTACGCTACCGTAACCTGGTCGGAAGCCGTGGATCCGGGGGGCGTTTTTCAGCAATATGTATTGCATTTGTTCGAGCCTTCAAGCGGATTGGTTTTGGAGACGTACAGCATCCCCAATCCGACCGATCCCACCGCCCCTTCTTTTGTCAACACGACGTACAACGCCAGCACCACTGAGCTCTGCTATTTCATTGTCACCGAAGGGCCAGCGGGTACGTACGGAGAAACCTCGGATACGTTGTGCAGCATTCATTTGACAGCCGATGCAGCGCTCACCCCGGGCACCGTTGACCTCAATTTCAACAGCCCACGGATAGGTTCCAATGACGCGGTATCGCCCGAGCCCCTGCTCGTTCAATTGGCCGATGAAGATGGAAATTGGCAAGACATCGCTTCGGTCGCAGACAACGGCGGCATGATGAGCGTGGCGTACGAACTTGAGGAATGCACAGGCGACCTGCTTTTTCGCGTCACGCAAGAAGAGCCGGGCGATTACTGTGCACACCAGAGCAACACAGCCGGCTCTCAGTTGAGTGATGAACTCGACCCCGATCCGCCGGTGATCACCGCAGTCCAAGTGGATTATGGAATCCAAGAGGCCATGATTGAGTGGGAACCCAGCACGGCCGAAGATTTGGCCGGCTACATCATCTATCAATGCAACGGCGGTTTTCAGATGGCCATTGACACGATTTACGATCCCGCGGCCACGTTTTACGTCCACATGAATTCCAACGTGCAGGCGTACATCGAATCTTACAATGTGGCGGCTTTTGATTCTTGCTTTGTGGCCGGTGAACCCGATCCCGGCGCCGCAAGCCCCTACTGCGCATCCAGTTTGTTCTTGAATGCCACGTCGGCCTATTGTTCCGATGCGTCCCAACTTACATGGGCCGGCGCATTCAACCTCGCCTCCGAAATTACGAGCTACCACGTTTGGGTGGATCAAGAAACACCGACTGGAAGCGGGCTTTGGCAAGGATTACAGGAAGTTGCCAGCCTGAGTGCCAACACCTTCAACTGGACCTTTGAAGGCGCCGCTTTCGGTTCGAGTTACCGGTTTCATGTCGTTGCGGCAACCGCATCTGGTGAGAGCATTTTGTCGAACGTCGAAACCGTGGAGTTTAGCTATCCCGGAGCGCCTGCGTACACGTCATTGCGCAGGGCATCCGTGAGCGATAGCGGCGCTGTGAATATCCTCGTCGATTTGGATCCCAATTCGAACGAGGTTCATGCATACACCTTGCAGCGAAAGCGATCGGGCGAATCGGAATATTCGGACCTGGAGACCCAAGACGGCGTAGGCGGGATGACGCTCCAGTTCACGGATTACACCGCCCAAACCGGAGACATGAGTTACGGTTACCGCGTGCGGGTGGAGAATTATTGTGGGGATTCCGTAGGCCAATCGAATTCGGCCGAAACGGTTTGGCTGCGGGGATTATCGGATTTCCAATCGTTGCGCAATACGTTGCATTGGACGCCTTATGCCGATTTTCCAGGCGCGACATCCGGGTATCGCATTTACCGCAAATACAACTTGGGCAATGCCACCGAATTGCTCGTCACCTTGCCCAACACCGTATTTACGTATGAGGATGACGTGAGCGCGCTGCTCTACAGCCCGGGCGATTTTTGCTACCTCGTTGAAGCCATGGATGCATTGCCCGGACCCGCCGGTGGCATCAACTATGCCTTTTCAAACGAACTCTGCTTGACACAGGAGCCCGTCATTTGGGTGCCAAATGCCATCCTCATCGGTGGAGTGAATGACAAATTCAAACCGGTCGTAAGCTTCGCGGATTTCACGAACTATCGGATGGAAATCCAAAACCGCTGGGGCGACGTGCTCTTTTCAACGCAAGACATTGATATCGGGTGGGATGGAACCCACAATGGCCTGTACGCTCCGGAGGGCACGTACGGCTATTTCATCACCATCCAAGACGGTGCTGGACGCATCTACGATAGGCAAGGGCTCATGCATTTGCTAAACGGCGAATAACCCGCTTCGACTCTGCCCATTTATTCATTAATTTTGCGCGAATCGTAATCCGTAGCGCTTCGTGCAAAGCGGGTTTCGGCCCCCGATTCAATCGACCAACCATCATGGCCACCAATTCACAAAAACCAAAAATCGTCGGTGAAGGATTGACCTACGACGATGTCCTCCTCATTCCTGCCTATTCGGAGGTGTTGCCCCGTGACGTACAGCTTTCTAGCCAGTTTTCACGCAACATCACCCTCAAAACGCCGGTCATCTCAGCGGCGATGGATACCGTTACCGGCAGCGCGATGGCCATTGCCATGGCACGCCAAGGCGGAATCGGGGTCATCCACAAAAATATGACCATTGAACAGCAGGCAGCCGAAGTCCGCCGTGTCAAGCGGTCGGAAAGCGGCATGATTCAGGATCCGGTTACGTTATCCCGCGAGGCGACTGTAGGCGATGCATTGGGCATCATGAAAGAGCATCGCATCGGAGGCATTCCCGTGGTGGATGCCGCCGGAAAGCTTGTGGGCATCGTTACAAACCGCGATTTGCGTTTTGAAAAAGGATTCAATCGGGCTGTATCGGAGGTCATGACCGATAGCAATTTGGTGGTCACCCAGGACGGGTCGGATTTCGAAAAAGCCGAACAGCTCTTGAAAGCGAACCGCATCGAAAAATTGCCAGTCGTTGACGACCAGGGACAGTTGGTAGGGCTCATCACGTATCGCGACATCATCAAGCTCAGCGAATTTCCGAATTCCTGCAAGGACCAATGGGGACGTTTGCGCGTTGCCGCGGCCGTTGGTGTCACACACGACACCATGGATCGGACCCAAGCACTCGTGAAAGCCGGGGTGGACGCCGTCATCATCGATACGGCACACGGCCACAGCAAAGGCGTACTCGAAACCTTGAAAGCCGTTAAAGACGCATTCCCTCAAATCGATGTCGTATGCGGAAACATCGCCACTGCTGAAGCAGCGAAAGCCCTCGCCGCGGCGGGCGCTGATGCTGTGAAAGTAGGCATCGGACCCGGATCGATTTGTACCACGCGCATCATCGCGGGCGTCGGTGTGCCGCAGCTCGGAGCCGTGATGGACGTGTCCGAGGCGCTGCGCGGAACCGGGGTGCCGGTGATCGCCGACGGCGGCATCCGATTTACCGGCGACATCGTCAAAGGATTGGCGGGTGGCGCGGACACCGTCATGATCGGATCCATGTTGGCCGGAACGGAAGAAAGCCCGGGCGAAACCATCATTTACGAAGGTCGAAGATTCAAGAGCTACCGCGGTATGGGCTCCCTCGAAGCCATGCAAAAGGGATCCAAAGACCGGTATTTCCAAGATGCTGAAGACGATTTGAAAAAATTGGTGCCGGAAGGCATCAGCGGGCGCGTGCCCTACAAAGGCACTGTGCTCGAAGTCATGCACCAAATCATTGGCGGATTGCGCGCAGGGATGGGCTACTGCGGGGCAGCCGACATCTCATCCTTGCAAGAAGCCCAATTCGTGCGCATGACCGGCGCCGGCATTAAAGAAAGCCATCCTCACGACGTGACCATCACCCGTGAAGCACCGAACTACAGTTTGCGATAACCTCCATTGAATATGAAACATTACCTGCACCTTGTGGCCCTGTTTGGCATTCTGATCAGCCCTTTCACTGCCACGTCCCAATCAAATGAAGCGGTATTGACCGTGGGCGATGAGTCCGTTTCGTTGGCAGACTTTGAGCACATTTTCCTCAAAAACAACCGCGACAGCGTCATCACGCAAGCAGCACTGGACGAGTACATGGAATTGTTCATCAATTTCAAACTCAAGGTCCAGGCCGCAGAAGCGCTGGGCATGGACACCGTGGAGACGTTCCAAAAGGAACTCGCTGGTTACCGAACACAGCTCGCCCGTCCTTACCTCACGAACAATGAATTGCTCGAAGAATTGGTTCGCCAAGCTTGGGAGCGCCGTCAAGAGGAGGTGCGCGCTCGCCACATCCTCGTGAGCTGCAGTGCCGAAGCCACACCCGCCGATACGCTCAAAGCCTGGAAACGTGCAGATGCGTTGCGCAAGCAAGTGGCGAATGGTCAAGATTTTGAAGACGTTGCCCGGTCCAAAGCCGGATCGGATGACCCAAGCGTCAGAGACAATGGCGGCGACCTGGGCTGGTTCACAGCATTCCAAATGGTCTATCCGTTCGAAGAAGCAGCATACACGACTGCGATCGGTGAATTAAGCCCCATCGTGCGGACCCGCTACGGGTATCACTTCCTCGAAGTTACGGGTCGGCGTCCAGCACGCGGTGAAATCCGCGCTGCACACATCATGGTGCGCACGAAGGACGGAGCCGACGAAGCAACATTGGCTGCGGCTGAAGAGCGAATTGGCATGATCCATGACCTGCTCGGCAAAGGCATTCCGTGGGAGGAATTGGCCATGAAGATGTCCGAGGATGCCACCACTTCGGCAAAGGGCGGCGAATTGCCTTGGTTTGGCACGGGCAAAATGGTTGAGGAATTCGAGAATGCAGCCTTTGCGTTGACCGAAGACGGCCAAATCTCCGAGCCCTTTAAAACGTCGTATGGTTGGCACATCGTCAAGCGATTGGAATACAAAGCGCCCGCGTCTTTCGAAGCCTCACAACGAGAGCTGCAGAAGAAAGTCAGCCGCGATAGCCGATCCGAATTGACGCGTGCATCATTCCTCGCGAACCTCAAGGTAGAATACGGCTATGAAGCAAATGCCGCGGCATTGAAAGCGCTCAAGCGTGTAGCTTCTAAACAAGACAGCCTCTTCTACCCGAACCACCCGCTCACCGGCGTGAGCGAGCGGGAAGCCGTGAAAACGATTGTCACCATCGGAGAACGCGTTGCCACGGTAGCCGATTTCGTGGACTACTTGAACATTGTCAAGGTGCGCAATCCCGAAGCGGGAGCGGCAAGTATCATTGACAAGAAATTTCAAGAGTGGTCCGACAAATTGCTGTTGGATTACGAAGACGAGCGATTGGAAGCCAAGCACGACGACTTCCGTTTGTTGATGGAAGAATACCACGACGGCATCCTGCTTTTCGAACTCACTGACGAGAAAGTGTGGAGCCGAGCCGTGAAAGACACTTCCGGTCTGGAGGCATTCCATGCTGCCCATACAAACGACTTCATGTGGGGCACGCGTGCAGATGTGGATGTCTTCACCTGCGCGGACGCCAAAACGCTTAAAGCGGCGCAAAAAGCGGTCAAAAAGGGCAAGGACCTCGTGGCGTTTCAACGCGACTACAATGCCGAAAACGGCAACTCGCTCACATGGAACGCCGGATTGTTCAGCGAAGGCGACAACAATTGGGGCGACCGGGTCTTGGCAGATGCCGCTGCAGGCAGCCTACCGACCAAGGCACCCGTTTTCGTGACGTATGAAGGAGGAGGTGACGAAACCGTCCTCGTCCACGTCAAGCAAATTCGCGGTCCCGAACCGAAGACCCTTGCTGAAGCGCGAGGACAGGTGATTGCTGCATACCAAGACTACCTCGAAGCCTCTTGGATTGAGGAATTGCGCGGTGGCACCTCCATCGAGGTGAATCGAGCGTTGCTGTATTCGTTGGCAGATTGATGCGAGCCCTCCTGACGACGGCCATTTCAGCGATGCTGTTTGCCGGTTGCTGGAATGAACAAACGCCATCATCCGAGGCCATCGCCCGCGTCGGGGAAAAACAACTCGATGCAGTGACTGTGCGCATGCACGTCCCCGCTGGGCTCAGCCCGGAGGACTCCGCCCAAGCCGTCGATCGCTATGTCGACCAATGGATCCGCGAACAAATCGTTGTGCTGCAGGCGGAAACAGCCTTGGCTACGGAATCCATTGACTTCGAAGCCGAACTTGAAGCGTATCGGAATGCTTTGCTTCTCCATGCATTCAAAGAGCGCTATGTCAATGATCGCCTCAACACCCAAGTGTCCGATGAAGAAGCATTGGCGTTTTACACGGAAAACGAGCAATCGTTCTTTCTCACGGATTATGCCGTTCGTGTGATCTTCATTCATGCTCCTGCGGAAGCGAACATGGATTTGGCGCGTGACGCCATTGCAAGCATGGATTCAACCGGGTTTTTGGAATTGGAGCGTTGGTGTGTCGAAAACGGCGCAGCGTACGCTTTGGATGGCACGGATTGGTGGACGTTAAGCGCCTTTACCAAGGAGGTGCCCATGAACTTCTATCGCACTGAATCACAACTTTCGAGCCGACGCCCCGTTGAGTTTGAGGCCGATGGCCGGACGTACTTGGTGCGCTTTCTGGAGCACGCATTGAAGGATGACGTCGCTCCATTCAGTGCTGTGCGCGATGAAGTGGTTGAAATGATCATCCACCGCAGGAAGCAATCTTTACTTCTTGCGATGGAAGAACAATTGGTCGTTAAGGCTTGGGCGGAAGGCCAAGTGGAACGCTACTGAAGCGGCCAAAGGCCAAATCACTCACACGTTGTAGCGAATACCGTCAAGAACGTCAACATATCGTTCACGGTGACGGCGCCGTCGCAGTCGCAATCCGCTTCTTCTGAGAAAGCAGAGCCGAGCGTTCCTCCTGGAAGGCCTGCGAGGATTACCAGCAAGTCCACGATGTCGCGCTCGCCATTGAGATTGAAATCACCCAAACAAGCCGTTTCCACTGTGACTGACAACGATTGCAAGCAACCTGCCTCGGCCAAGCTAAACTCGAATGTGTAATCGCCATCCTCCAGTTCATACGGAATTCCGGTGCCTGTTGCCGAGCCATCATTCGCATACCAATTCGCATCCCACGATTCCAAAGTTTCTCCCGTCAATTCGATAGCGAGGCCATCGCATGCGGTACTTTCCCATGTCATTGACGGCGATGCCGTAAAGTGCAAGATGAATCGATCGGTGTACTGGGTATTGGCCGGAAGTTCCACGGTCAGCGTATCAACGCCCAATTGAGCACGCTCTCCCGTTTCGGTATCTTCAATTACTGTGCAGACATTCGCCGGAGCCGAATCTTGATCATAACCCGTGAACTGGATGATTCCACCTTCTCCTGTGGTGATTTTCAGCGGCATGGAAGGCGTTTCCGCCAATGAACCAACAGACTGGATACTCAACTTTTCGCCAGATTCTGCTGTCGTCCAAACGCGCAAATCTTGGGTTGAAGTGGTGTTGTAATTCTGCGTGTCATCTGCAGGATCGAACGCGGCCGTTGCGCCATCTTTAAATTGCACAAACGTCCTGCACCATTGTGCATCTTCATTGGCAATTTCCAAACCAATGGCTCCTTCGAATCCTGGATCCAATTCCCGGATGAACGAATTGGCCATGGCAACCTTGTCCGATTCCATGAAGGTCAATGTTTGGTTTGCACTCACCTTGACCCAAAACGACTGGCCCACGTCAAGCGTTGACGGAGCATCTCCAACGCCCTGGTCATTGCGCGTGATGTACGCGCCGTCACCGCTGTTATCATAGATCCAATACGCTTCGACACCGTCGACACGACTCAACACCTGTTCGAGGTTCACGGGAGATGGGTAAGGATTGGAAACCAAGTTCCAGCCATCCACGGTCTCGTTACTTTGATCCGGGTCGTCGGTAAACGTCAAATCGATGTTGACGTCGCCGATGACAAACGGTCCCGTCACACTGATCAATGCATCCTGATTTTGGGGCAACATGGCCATGTAACCAGAACCCGGAAGTAATTCAGTCGTGGCGTCCCACAAGTACGACCATCCAGCACTTTGGGAACCGTAATTCGGCTCGTTGTACTTGAAAATCAACATATTTGGGTTTGACGCCGTCCAATCAGCGACGGTCGTTCCGGTCACGTAAGCCCCGATGTTCACCCAGGTCGAACCGTCTGGGTCTGCCGGGATGTAACGCTGGAAGGTGAATTCTTGATTCGTTCCGTCACCGAAATTGGAGGCGCTGCAAGGGCCGATGGATGCCGTCCCTTTCAGGGCATTGGATTCGAATGTCAAAGATGATGAACCCGAGCTGGTTCCATCCGGGTCATCTGCCAACGTCAGCATTCCAGCTGTAAAATCCAATGCTCCCCCTGCCTTCATACGTCCATGCCCCTTGAACTCTACACCCGCTGGATTTCCTATTTCCAAATCAAAAAACCTTGCCTTTGTGCTGGCAGGATTTCCATAATTTTTCAAATCAATTTTTTGTTGGCCTGTGGAACCGTTCATTCGCATCTTGCCCAAGCCCCCATTGAAGTTATTTTCCTCCCCCACAGCAATTTCCATGTTTCCAACGGGTTGAACGGTCCGAGCGTTTCCGTCGCAGGCTTGAAATCCTCCTGCAAACACCTTGATATTACGACAGTTCACAGCAGCGGTAGCGTCAACGACATAATTGCTTACCGAGCTGGAAACAATGATATCCTCGCTTTCGCTTCCTGCATAACTCGCGTCTTGATCGTGTGTTGCACTCCACGTAACCGGTACCGCGGAAGGTGGGAAATTCAAGTTGCCTAAATTCTGAATTACCGTTTGGCTGAGTAAATCATTATTGACAAACTGCGTGTAATCCGACTGTGCGAGCATAGCGGGTGTGATGAGCACACCTGCGTCCGCGCCGAAAATGCCGTAAATACCCGGCGTGACAGCGAACGACTGACGATACGACTGCTTCAACGACCATTGATACACCGAGGAGACGTACTGAAACGAAAACACCGGATTGCAATCCGCCAAAGCGCCTGGTTCATGTAAGTCTGTACCTTCAGCTGTATTCGAAGCATAAACCAAGTTATAACCCGTCAGATACAAATGATGAGGAACTCCATTACGCTCCTGGTAAAACCACAGACGGGAGCCGTCGTAATTGCCCGGAGTTCCGGTCACCGTTCCGCATACATCTCCGTCAATCAACTGCGCAATGCTGCTCGAATTCCCACTATTCCCCGGACCCGGTTGGCTCACAGCCCATCCGTTTTGATCCTCTGTACGCGGTTCCATCGCTCCATTGGTATCCACAATGATCACCTCGGTGCCTCTCTCCACCCCTTCAGCCGGCGCAGTCCACGTCATCAATTGCGGATCGACCTGATTCACCCAACCACATGCGCCATCTGTGCACTGCCAAATGTCCTTACGGATGGTGAGCGTGGTACCTCCTTCGATATCCTTCATAACAACGAAACCCACATGACCGCTTAGGGCCGAGTTGTTCCCTGGAGTTGAGAAATGAGCTGTCAGCATGGTCGGCATGATATCGCCGGGGTACAAATCGGATTGTCCGGAAACGAAACCGGTGCAGGCTCCTACGACGCAAAACGCTATCAATGAGAGGCACTGAAAAGCTCTCGATACAGCGATTTGCGGTGGGTGGATTTTCATCGGTTTTGATTGACTCTGGTGGTGTGTGGCGGAGTCCCGAAAGTGGGATGTGAAGCCAATCACGGCTCAAATGAAAGTCACACTGATGAGAAAAGCTTCACCTACTATATACAATTCTACTCAATGTGATGAATTGTGATGTGTTTTATCACAATTTTCTCGCCAAAACCTGGCTATTGTCCGATTCGACTATGCTGGGAATTAAAGGGATCTTACTCACAAGGAGTCGCAAAAACGGTCAAAAAGGTCAGCATATCATTAACGGTGACTGCACCATCGCAATCGCAATCGGCTTCTTCTGCGAAGTCGGTAGCAAGGGTTCCACCCGGAAGTCCTGCCAGAATCACCAACAAATCGACGATGTCCCGTTCTCCATTCAAGTTGAAGTCTCCGAGGCACGCTGTTTCCACCGTAACTGCTACGGACTGCAGGCAACCCGCTTCAACCAAAGTGAATTCAAACGTATAGTCTCCATCCTCGAGTTCGTTAGGAAAGCCTGTTCCACCAGTCGACCCATCATTGGCTGTCCACGTCGCATCCCAGGTTTCCCAAGCTTCACCTGTCAACTCCACCTCCAGTCCATCACAAGCCGTGCTCTGCCACGTCATGGACGGCGCAGGTGTAAAGTGCAAAAGGAAACGATCGGCGAAATGGGTGTTGGCCGGAAGGTCCACGCTAAGGGTATCCACCCCCAACTGTGCACGCTCACCCGTCTCGGTGTCTTCAATCACCACACACGTGTAGTCCGGTGTCTCGGGATGGTTGTATGCATGGAATGACGTCAAGCCACCTGCGCCGGAATTCACCTTCAACGGAATCGTCGAAACCTCGCCGATGAGGCCTGCCGCCTGGCGCGACAGCTTCTCACCGGATTCTGCAACCATCCACACACCCAGATCTGCCACACCTGTTGAATTGTACATCAAGGCGTCATGCTCCATGTCGAATGCGGCCGAGGTATTGGCTTGGAACTTCACAAATGCCCGGGCGAGGTTATCGGAAGCGTTGCTCACTTGCATACCCACGGTACCGGCGTACTCCTCCGTGAATTCACGTACAAAGGTGCCAGTGTTATCCGTTACCTTATCTTCTTCACTGAAGGTGATGACGGTTTCAGCGGACACCTTGATCCACATCGATTGACCTACATCCAAGACGCTAGGGGCATCGGACCCCCCGGCGATGTAAGCATCAGCGGTTTGGTTGTCAAATACGTACCACGTGCTGATGCCCGTTCCTGCAAGCACCTGCTGCATATTGACGGGCGCCGGGTAGGGATTCGAGACCAAATTCCATCCATCAACCGTCACGTTGCTTTGGTTAGGGTCGTCGGTAAACGTCAACGTGATGGGCACATCGCCCATTTGGAAGGCACCAGTCACACTGATGTGCGCATCTTGTCCTTGAGGCAGCATCGCCATATATCCTGAACCGGGGAGCAGCTCGGTGGATGCGTCCCACAAGTAGGACCAACCCGCGCTTTGCGAGCCGTAATTGGACTCATTGTATTTAAAAATGAGCATGCTAGGATTCGCAGCAGTCCAATCCGCTACCGTTGTTCCAGTCACGTATGCGCCGATGTTCACCCAAGAAGGACTGTTGGGATCGGCAGGAATGTAGCGCTCGAATGTAAACTGCTGATTCGATCCGTCGCCAAAATTCGAGGGTACACACGCGGCAATCGCTGCGGTGCCCGCTGCACTGGACTCAAACGTGATGCTGGAAGAAACCGCACTGCTTACTACGACCGATTCGTTCATAGCCGTATCGTCGAATTCGAGTGATCCGCCAGGCTTCATCTTCACGTGGCCTTTGACCGTAACAGCTTTGTTATTCAACACCTTCAAATTTTTGATGCGACACTTCGTGCTGCTCGCGTCGTCGTAGTTATTCGCATCTATGGATTGCGGAGAGAATCCGCTCATCCTCAAATTGCCTTGACCTCCGTTGTAAGTCCCATTGGCGCCAAGCGCAATGTTTCCAGATACAGAAACCGAACGCGCATTCCCATCACACGCTTGGAAAACACCTTCCGCAACATTGATGTCGTGGCACGCCACTTCGTCAGGAGCGTCGATCACTAACGAAGCACTATTGGAAATAATGATATCCAAATCGGCTTGACCCGACGGATTCACAATGCCCATTCCATTCGCTAAATTGTCCCAATTCAAAGCCACTTGAAGGACGATTGAGCCGTTCGGGTCAGCCGCTATGGCCGACTGACTTCCAACAATGTTGTATGGAACATTTCCGTTTGTGGCTTTAAACGTTACGGCATCTTGCAGACCAATGGTTGTCAATGCCGCCCCTTGCTGAACAAATGCACTGGGTGCGGCCCCTCCATTATATACCCAATTTGTGGCATTCGAGAAGCTTGAAGACTCGAAGCTATATCGAGCATCCATGGATCCCCCCCAGTCTGTGCCCGCAATCAGGGTGCCGTTGCCCGTATTCGTGGAATTACCTGAACCGGCCACATTGATTCCTATGCAATGAAGATGCCTGCATTTGCTATCGCCGGCCGCATCGAATGCAGTAGACGAATAATCCCAATTATCGTCGGGTTGGAATAGCCACATGAAATTCTTGTCCCAACAAAATTCCTCCCGATTGCTGGTGAGGTGGATAAAGGTTCCGCAGGGTTCACCTCCTGTCAAAGACAGATTATCGCCAGCTCGGACGATGGGCGAAGAAGCGGTATTGCAGTATGCATAACCGATCGCGCCCGCAGCGCCTGCAGCGTAGATATCAAAAAGGATGACCTCCGTTCCAGCAACAATTCCTCCAGCCGGAGCCGTCCAAACCATTACAACACTCAAGTCCGTTTGGCCGGAAGTTTCCTTCTCCCACAATGACCCGTTCCAACCCAGATTCGGCGTGAAGGCGATTAATGTTCCTTCTGCTACGTTCTTCAACACCGTAAAGCCGAGGTAGGCCTCTGAAACTCCGCGGTAATCCTGAGCATAGCTGAAATAGACGTCTCCAGGGTATAAGATGGTGCCTGTGTAAGCTGATGAATTCAGCTGGGGGTCCTCATCATTGCTATTGTCTACGTAGCCAGCGGGCTGAGAGCATGCAGTCTGCGTTACCGAGGGATCTCCCAATCCGTCACCATCGGAATCACCGTACCAAGTCAGAGTTGTAACGGAATTATCCGAATCATCGCAATCCGTTGCAGTAGCGACATAGTTGGCCGGCTGTGAGCAAGCAGTTACCGAGGTTCCAGCATCACCAGCACCATCGCCATCGACATCTGCATACCAGGTGCTTCCATAAGTGCATGAAGGATTTCCCGCTGCGGCGTAGTTGCACGCGGAAGCGTCATCGCAATTATCTGTGTTATTCGCAACATACCCAGCTGGCTGTGAACAAGCCGAAGTCGAGTTCGAAGCGTCACCGAAGCCGTCG
>JBMSHA010000012.1:0-17466 GCA_049416245.1 Flavobacteriales bacterium
TCTTACAATATTCGACTTGCCAAAGCTGCGATCAGTTCAGGTGGGCTCACGGGTAAAGGATATTTGCAAGGCCCAATGACGGCTTACGGTTTCGTCCCAGAGCAAGAAACTGACTTCATTTTCTGCACGGTAGGAGAAGAGTGGGGATTCATCGGATCGAGCGTGGTCTTGTTCCTGTTCTTCCTGCTTCTCGCACGTATCCTCATGTTGGCCGAACGGCAGCGAAGCGACTTCACCCGAATTTATGCTTACGCCGTGGCAAGCATTCTGTTTATGCACGTGCTCATCAACATTGGAATGGTGCTCGGACTCGCACCGGTCATCGGAATTCCCCTGCCTTTCATGAGCGCAGGAGGGTCTTCGCTATTGGGATTCACCTTGTTGGTTTTCATCCTTTTACGGCTCGATGCAGAGCGTTTCACCGTATTGCGTTAATCGCGTTTTATATCGATTTAATCTATTAAATATAGATATTTATTAGGTTTATACCCTCTTTTAAGCTATATTTGTATGTGCTTTGTTTAGAATGATCATTTGAGCCCATTGTGTTGCGTATTGACGCCACAATGGGTTTTTTCATGGCCGTCAGCGAAGCCCGCAAAACAATCAAACCTGGAAACCCCGTGCCTTTGGCGCGGGGTTTTTTCTGCCTGAGGGTTTACAGACCCAGCAGGACCTCTTCCGGGCGCTTACCTGTGAACAACAACCGCTCGGGTTGTTCGATCATTTCCTTGATGGCGTAGAGAAAACCGACACTCTCTTTCCCATCGATGATTCGGTGGTCATAGCTCAACGCGACATACATTATCGGGCGAACCTCCACCTTACCGTTCACAGCAACAGGTCGCTCTACAATGTTGTGCATTCCCAAGATTGCGCTTTGTGGCGGATTGATGATGGGCGTAGACAACATGGAGCCAAAGACACCGCCGTTCGTGATGGTGAACGTGCCACCTTGCATTTCTTCGATACCCAATTCCCCATCACGCGCACGGATGGCCAAACGCTTTATTTCAGCCTCGATTTGAGCCAAACTCATGGTCTCCGCATTCCGCAAAACGGGAACCATCAAACCCTTTGGTGAACTTACCGCAATGCCGATGTCCGCATACTCAGGCAAGATGATTTCCTTGCCGTCGATCATTCCATTCACTGCAGGGAATTGGGAGATGGCATGCGTTACGGCTTTCGTGAAAAAGCTCATAAAACCCAATCCCACACCGTGTGCTTCGCGAAACGCATCCTTGTACTCGGCGCGGAGATCCATGACAGGCTTCATGTCGATTTCGTTGAAGGTCGTCAACATGGCCGTCTCGTTTTTCACCCCCACCAATCGCTCGGCCACTTTGCGGCGCAGCATGGACATTTTTTCCCGTCGCACCTCCCGTGTACCGCCCCAACCTTGTGAAGCGCTTCCGTCAAAGCCACCGGCCAATGCCTGAAGCACGTCCTGTTTCATCACCCGACCATCGCGGCCCGTTCCGGTTACTTGACCCGGTTTGATTCCATTATCGGCCATCAACTTTTTTGCTGCCGGTGATGGATGACCAGCGGCATGGTCCGCTTGCTTCGCTGCAGGGGCTGGAGCTGGAGCTGGAGCCGCCACAGGGGCTGGAGCTGGAGCTGGAGCCGCCGCTGTGGGCTTGGTATTTTTCGGCGCCTTTGCTGACGTATCAATCAGGCAACAAACCGCACCTACTTCCACCGTGTCTCCTTCTGCCGCTTTTAACGTGATGATGCCGGAAGCTTCAGCGGGAAGCTCCAAAGTCGCTTTGTCCGAATCAACCTCGGCAATGGCTTGGTCTTTCTCAACATAATCACCATCCGACACGAGCCAGGTAGCAATTTCAACTTCGCTGATGGACTCCCCGGGACTGGGGACTTTCATTTCAAGTTGGGACATCTTCAGAGGGCTAAGGGAATGTGGATAATTCTGCTTTGACTTGCAAGTAACGAAGGAAGCACGAGAAGTTTTTTCTACCCATGCGGGATTTCTTCACCAATTCAGTGTGTACCATCCGCATGGGAGAAAACCTCATCCAAGATGGCCGCGTGCCGACGGGCATGAACTTCTGGACTTCCAGAAGCCGGACTCGCACTGATGCTGCGCGAGATCACACTCAGTGGCACTTGGGTGAAATGCTGTAACATGAAAGACCAAGCTCCCATGTTTTGGGGCTCTTCTTGGACCCAGATGTAATTCGCATCCGTTCCATAGCGCTTGACTACACCAGCCAATTCCTGCTCCGGAAGGGGATGAATCTGCTCCACTCGGACGAACGCGATGTTGTCGGCAGGATGCTCTTCAAGTCGCTCCAGCAAATCGTAATAAATCTTACCGCTGCACAGCACAACGGTGTTCACAGCTTTCGCAGCCTTCGCCGGGCTCATGCGCGGATCATCAATCACTTTTTGGAACCCGCCTTTGGCCATCGCGTCCAAGCTCGATACCGCTTTCGGGTAACGCAGCAACTTTTTGGGCGTGAAGACGACGAGCGGCTTGCGGAATCCGAACTTCACTTGACGGCGCAACAGATGGAAATAATTCGCCGGTTCTGTGATGTTGCACACGAAGAAATTGTCACCGCTTCCCAACTGAAGGAAACGCTCCATGCGACCGGAGCTGTGCTCAGACCCCATGCCTTCGTAACCGTGAGGCAACAACAACGTGAGTCCGTTCATCGTGCGCCATTTGTCTTCAGCGGCGCTGAGAAACTGATCGAACAGAATTTGTGCGCCGTTGTTGAAATCCCCGAATTGCGCTTCCCAGATGGTCAAACCATTCGGAGTGGCAAAGGCATATCCGTAGTCGAAACCGGCAACGGCATATTCGCTCAACAAGGAATTGAAAATCGTCAATTTCGCTTGGTCGGTTTCGAGCAAGTTCAGCGGAATGATCTCCTCCTCGCTGTCTTCTGTTTTGACCACCGCATGGCGATGAGAAAACGTACCGCGCTCGACATCCTGCCCGCTGATTCGGACCGGATGCCCTTCGGTGAGCAAGGATGCGTAAGCCAACAATTCTCCCATGGCCCAATCCAATCGATCCTCTTCCACCATCTTCAACCGATCCCGCATCAAACGCTCGACCTTCCGGTAGTACGTTTTCCCCTCGGGCAAAGTCGACATGGCCCGAGCCAATTCTTGTAAGCGTTTCTTTGGTACCGCCGTTTTCGGGGTATCCTGCAACGTCTTCTCATCCGCAGGCTTGTAAGACTTCCACACATCGCTCAGGAAGTCTTCGACACTTGCCGTTTTCTTCTTTTGCGCCTTTTCAAATGCGGCCTCCATCAATGCGAGCAAACCGTCACGGACTTCAAGTACTTCTGCTTCGGCCATCGAACCATCCGAAATCAGACGATCCGTGTAGATCTTCATCGGATTATCGTGCTTCGAAATGGCCTTGTAAAGCTGAGGTTGGGTGAACATGGGTTCATCCCCTTCGTTGTGTCCATACTTGCGGTAACCCAGCAAATCGATGTACACGTCGCGGTGCCAGCGTTGGCGGTAAGCCAGTGCAATGCGCATCACCTGCACCACGGCTTCCGCGTCGTCGGCATTGACATGAAAAACCAATGATTGCGTCACCTTCCCCACGTCCGTGCAATAAATCGAGCTGCGCCCGTCGAGGTAGTTGGTGGTGAAGCCCACTTGGTTGTTCACGACCACGTGCACCGTACCGCCGGTTCGGTATCCGTCAAGCTGGGCCATTTGAGCCACCTCGTAGACCACGCCTTGGCCGGAAATCGCTGCGTCCCCGTGAATCAAAATGGGCAAGACAGCTGCTTCATTGCCGTCCAACGCATCAATTCGAGCACGCGCAAGCCCTTCCACCACCGGACCAACGGCCTCCAAATGCGACGGGTTCGGCGCCAAGGAAATCGCGACTTTTTCGCCGCTGTCTGCCTTCAGTGTGCGCGAATAGCCGAGGTGGTATTTCACGTCTCCATCAAATTCGCCGTCCGCGTCGTACGCTTTCCCTTCGAATTCGCAGAAAATTTCTTCATACGGTTTGCCCAAAATGTGCGCAAGTGTGGACAACCTTCCACGGTGCGCCATGCCGATGAACACCTCCTGCACTCCTTGCTTCGTTCCTTCTTCAATGAGCGAATCCAATGCGGCAATCAGGGTCTCACCGCCCTCAAGGGAGAAGCGCTTTTGACCCACGAATTTCTTTTGCAGGAACTCTTCGAATAGGGTTGCTTGAGCCAATTTTTTGAGGATCTGCACACGGTCCGCCACGTCCAAACGCGGGCGATTGGCCAATTCGATATGCTCCATGATCCACGCCTTGCGCTCTACATCCTGGATCATCATGTATTCGATCCCGATGCTGTGGCAGTACGTTTCCTCCAAATGATGGATGATGTCCTTCAGCGTCGCGGGACCGATACCGACTTCCGTGCCGGCCTGGAAAACGGTTTGCAAATCCGCAGCAGATAAACCAAAATTTTCCAAGCTCAAATCTGGCGCATACGTCCTGCGCGTGCGAACCGGATTGGTCTTCGTGAACAAATGGCCGCGCTCGCGGTATGCGTGAATCAAGCCGATGACCTGGAATTCCTTCTGGGTTTGTGGCGAGGCCGCATCTTCCCCATACGAGGCGGTGGCCAGGTCGAATCCCTTAAAAAAAAGCCGCCAACTCGCGTCAACGGATTCGGGGTTTGCTCGGTACTGTTGGTACAGGGTTTCGAGTGCTTGGGGCTCAGCTTGGCTGATGAAGTCTAAAGGGTCCATGCGGACAATACGTAAATTCGAGGGACAAAGATACACCCGCGCCCGTTCAACGCGAAGCCCCAGACGAAGTCGTTAAGGCACCGAACGTCCATCGCATCCAAACTTTCATCGCTGCTCGCTCCAGCGACCGCTCTGCTAAGATGCCATAGGCCGCTGGGCGCTCGTGCGAATCAAGCACTTCCCGGATGACTTTTTCACCCAAATCCAATCGATAAAACGACGCAAATAGAGCCGTCGCATCCCGCTCCATCCCCCATTCTATCTCATCTTTCAGTAATTGCACCAGTTCGATGCGCGCGGCCTCGACACGCTCTCGGTCCCATTGAAAGTCTTTGATGAGTTGAGCTCGAACTGCCGACCTGAATTCCTCCATGGATCGCTCGGCCGGGAATTGGCGTTCTCCCAACCAGTTTACCAATGCATCCGAATCGTTCATGAAGTTCGGTCCGTGACGAGTCCCGCCAAAAATTCGAACCATTCCATATGCGGCTCAGCGAGTTCCAGCTGTTGCGCACATGCCATTGCACGTCCGACATGGGCGGCCATTTCGTTTTTGGCAGCTTCTTCCGCTCCCGCCGCTTTCATGGCAGAGCTCACCTCATTGATTTTTTCATTGCGATTGCCACGCTTGCCGTCCCACCGAGTGAACACATCCCGCGCTGCCGCTCCCCCATTTTGCCAAGTGTACAGCCTCAAAAATGTCTTTTTGTCTGCGAGGATATCCCCCCCAATCTGTTTGCCCATCGCCTCATCCCCGAACGCATCGAGCAAATCGTCCTGCATTTGGAATGCCATGCCCAGGTGCTCCCCGAGCTCATACCAAATTTTGACGCGCTGCGGAGAAGCTCCGACTGCAATAGCTCCCATGGCCAATGAAGCCGCAACCAACACCGAGGTTTTCAGCCTGATCATTTCCAAATACGCTTCAACGGCAACGTCCGTGCGGGATTCGAATGCCATGTCGGATTGTTGACCCAGGCATACTTCGAGCGCCGTTTGGTTGAACATCTTAAGCGCTTCGGGCAACACCCTCGAATCCAACTCACTCAATGCTACGTGCGCCAACGTATACATCGCATCTCCCGAAAGAATTCCCGCGTTTTCATTCCACTTGATGTGTACCGTATCCTGACCCCTGCGCTTCGGCGCTTGATCCATGATGTCGTCATGCATCAATGTGAAATTGTGGAAGAGCTCCACGCCAAGTGCCACGGGCATCGCAGCGTTGGCGTCGTGACCTTCTGCTTCCGCTGCAGATAGTGCGAGAACCGCCCGGAGCCGCTTTCCGCCTAGGGCCATCAGGTAGTGCACGGGTTCGTATAAACCGTCTCCCGAAGCGACCGGCCATCGATTCAAGAATTCCTGGACCGCACCGTCTACGGCAGATTTCAAACGCGAGAGGTTGGGGTGTGTCATGGAGAGACCGCGATTTAAAACGTTCCGTGTCCGCGCTTCAGTTGCTCGAGTAAGTAGTCGCCATAGCCAGACTTGCGCAGCGGCTCGGCAACGGTCTCCAACTGGGCGTCGCTGATGTAGCCCATGCGCCAAGCGATTTCTTCAATGCACCCGATCTTGAGGCCTTGCCTTTCCTCGATGACTTGGACGTATTGCGAAGCTTGCATGAGGGATTCATGGGTCCCCGTGTCCAGCCAGGCCATGCCGCGGTCCATTTTGGAAACGAAGAGCTTGCCCGCATCCAAATAGGCTTTGTTGACATCGGTGATTTCATATTCGCCTCGGGCGCTGGGCTTCAGGTTGGCGGCAACGGTGACCACGTCGTTGTCGTAGAAGTAGAGCCCTGGCACCGCGTAGTTTGAGGGTGGATTCTGAGGCTTCTCAACAATGCTCACAGCACGGTCATTGGCATCAAACGTCACAACGCCGTATCGTTCTGGATCATTGACATAATACGCATACACAATGGCTCCGTCAGGATCGGTATTGGCTCGCAATTGCCGACCAAAACTCTTGCCGTAAAAGATGTTATCCCCAAGAACGAGCGCCACCTTATCGTGGCCAATGAAATCCGCGCCAATCACAAACGCTTGCGCCAAACCGTTGGGTTCGGGTTGTTCCGCGTAGGTCAAATCACACCCGATGGCCGACCCGTCTCCCAACAGTCGCTTGAACCCAGGCAAATCGGTTGGCGTGCTGATGATCAAGATTTCTCGGATGCCGCTCAACATCAACGTGGAAAGCGGATAATAGATCATCGGCTTATCGTAAATGGGCATCAATTGCTTGGACAAGGCTTTGGTCAGCGGCCACAATCGGGTTCCCGATCCTCCTGCAAGTATGATTCCTTTCATGCGTCTAGGTATTATTTTGCGTAGCGTCGATTACGAATGACGTTGATTCCGGAGGCCTTCATGCTGTTCCTCCCCTCGCCCCGGCGACAACCCCTGTTGGATTTCCAACTCCTCCAACTCGATATCCTCTTCTTCGTCCAAAATCGAGAAAAATGGCTCTGAGAACGATTTCGTCGTCAAGATTTTCTCGAATTCAAGCAGCAAGGATGGCAACAGCAGCAAATTGGTCGTCATCGCTACCGCGAGGGTAATGGAAACCAAAATACCCAAGAACCTCGTCCCTTCGAACGTAGACAAAGCAAACATCAGAAAGCCGAAAAACAAAACGACGCTTGTGTACATCATGCTCACCCCCGTTTCCTTCAAAGCAAGCATGACGGCATCCCGAATATTCCACCCTTTCAAATTCAACTCCTGGCGGTATTTGGCCAAAAAGTGAATGGTGTCATCCACCGAAATCCCAAAAGCAATGCTGAATACCAAAACGGTCGAGGGCTTGATGGGAATGCCAAGCCAGCCCATGAACCCAGCGGTGAATAACAACGGGAACAAATTCGGCACCAGCGCAATGGCCACCATCCGAGCGGATTTGAAAAGCATCGCCATCATGATGGCAATGACACAGATGGCCAGCGCGATGGAGATTCCCAAATTCTTCACCATGTACGTGGTTCCTTCCAGGAATGTCACGCTGGTTCCCGTCATGATCAGATCAAACGACTTGGGTGGGAAAATGCTGTCTACCCGGGGAGTTACTTCATCCAAAAGCGCCCCCATCTCGAGGGTGCCCACGTCCGCCATTTGCACGCTCACGCGGGTAATGCTTTGAGTGGAGTCGTAGAAATTCGCCAAGACGCCTTCGGCCATGGAAGACTCGGCAGCGGCATCAGCCGTACCACGGACCCAAGGACCGAATTGGGTCTTCTCCATCCCCAACCGCGGCAACCGGTAATTTTTAGGGTGACCATTTTTGAACGCTTGAAATGCAAACTTGGTCGCATCCGCAGCACTCACCGACCGGCTGAACTCGGGGTATTCGCTCAGCAAATTCTGTAACTTCTCGATCCGCTGAAGAATGGCGTTGTTCGTGGCGCCACCGGGTTTGCCCGTGTCGATCATGATTTCAAATGGCATCGAACCGCCAAACCGCGATTCCACCCACTGCAAATCCATGATGACCCGATCGCGATCGGGAATGTCATCCACAATGTTGCCCGTGGTCTTCATTTGCAGCAAACCCGAGAAGCTAAACAGCAGCACCAACGCAGCTCCGGTGTACACCTTGGGTCGGTGATTTTGAACGATGAAAACCAACCGATTGACAAACGTGAACATCCACCTCCGGTCTAAGTGACGCGTATGCTTCATTTGAGGCGCTGGCAACCACGTCATCAACGCAGGAATCACGATGATGGAAATGATGAACATCCCCATGATGTTGAGCGCCGTGACCACGCCAAACTCCTTCAAGATATCACTGTGGGTGAAGATGAATGTGGCAAATCCCAGCGCCGTCGTGAAATTCGTGAGCAACGTCGCATTTCCCACCTTGACAATCATCCGCTGAAGCGCCATGGCTTTGTTCCCGTGGCGCTTATACTCGGCGTGGTATTTATTGATCAGGTAAATGCAATTGGGCACTCCGATGACAATCATCAGCGGCGGGATCAAGCTCGTCATCAAATTGAGCTCGTAATCCAATAAAACAATGCTTCCGACCGACCACACCACTCCGATGGCCACCACAACCATGCTCACCCCCATGACGATGGGGTTTCGGAAAAACAAGAACAAAAGCAGCGCCGTCACCAAAAACGCTGCGCCGATGAAGTAACCTATTTCGTCCTTCACCTTGTTGGTCATTTCCACGCGAATGAAAGGCAAGCCGCTGAGGGCCAATTTGATCCCGTGTTGCTCACTCCAGTCATCCGCGATGGCCGTGACGTCTTCGACGATGGTGCCCCGGCGGTCCGAATCGAATAATTCCGGATTCATGAAAACCGTCATAAGGGTGGCGTCGCGTTCAGAATTGTAGAGCAAGCCTTCATAAAAAGGCAGCTCAAAAAGCCGATCAAAGAATTTGTTCGTTACGGAATCCCCCGGAGTACTGAGAAAATCACTCCGCGACAGCAACGGGACCATCACAAAGCGCCTTTCGGTCGTGTCCTTTTCGACGTCGAATGCTCGAGTGAAACAGAAAACGCTGTCGATTAACTGAAGGGGAACCGGATTGTCCACTCCATCATCGGTCGTATCTCGCCGCACATCCATGGTGCGGATGGTCTCCGCCAAATCATCCCAGGCTTTCAGTCCTTCGGGGGTGCGAAGGGGTGCGATATCCGCTCCGAGCAACATGACATTGCCTTCGGTGCCGAAAACCGTTTTGAAATGCTCGTATGCAATGGCAGTTGAGTCGGTTTTGGGCAGCAGTCCTCCGAACTGGTATTGCAACCGCACGTTGGGGATTTGAGTCCCCATAAACACCGTGCCCAGACCGAGAAGAAGCAACAAAAGCAAGCGTTGCCGGATGAGCAGAGCAGCGATTCGCGTCCACATCAGGCAGGGCAGTTTGAAGCGTTAAGGGATGAAGTCATATCCGAATATCAACCGACCAATACGGCAAATCGTTCACCGATTCAATCGAATGCAAAGTAAAGGGAAAAACCCACGAGCATTTCAAGCGTACATCCCCACGCCAAACGTTACCTTTGTAGCATGGAATCTTTTGATGTTATTGTCATCGGGAGCGGGCCTGGCGGCTATGTAGCTGCCATCCGTGCAGCCCAGTTGGGAAAGAAAACAGCGTTGATTGAAAAGTACAGTTCACTCGGCGGAACATGCTTGAATGTCGGGTGCATTCCGTCGAAAGCGTTGCTTGACAGCTCCGAACATTTTCACCAAGCGGCTCATCAGTTTGAAATCCATGGCATCCAAACCGGTGGCCTGAAATTGGACTTCAAGCGCATGATCGCTCGGAAAGGCGAAGTGGTGGAGCAAACGGTGGGCGGGATTGATTTTCTCATGAAGAAAAACAACATCACGGTCCTGCACGGCTTGGGCAGTTTCAAGGATGCGCATACCCTTTCCGTGAAACCGGCCAAGGGCAAAGCCACAGAAGTCCGCGGTGAACACATCATCATCGCCACCGGATCGAAGCCCGCATCGCTTCCGTTCATCAAAATTGACAAAAAGCGCATCATTACTTCCACCGAGGCGTTGAGCCTGACGGCCTTGCCTAAGAGCATGGTGGTCATCGGCGGTGGAGTCATCGGTTTGGAATTGGGAAGCGTCTACGCTCGGCTGGGAACAGAGGTGCACGTGGTCGAATACCAAGATGCCATCATTCCCACCATGGACCGTGGGATGGGCAAGGAATTGATGCGCAGCATGAAGAAATTGGGAGTCAAGTTCCATCTTCAGCACGGCGTCAAAGAAGTATCGGCCACAGCGAAAGGGGTTACGGTCAAAGCCGATGACAAGAAAGGCGCAGAAGTCACGTGGAAGGCGGAGTACTGCCTGGTCAGCGTGGGGCGGCGTCCGTACACCGAGGGCTTGAATCTCGAATCAGCAGGTCTCACAACGGACGATCGCGGTCGAATCGCGGTCAACGATCAAATGCAGACAGCGGTGCCTCACATTTTTGCTATTGGCGATGTCGTCCGCGGGGCGATGTTGGCTCACAAAGCAGAAGAGGAAGGGGTCGTGGCCGCAGAGGTCATCGCTGGGCAACACCCGCACATCGATTACAACCTCATTCCCAATGTCGTTTACACCTGGCCAGAAGTTGCCGGTGTGGGCCAAACAGAGGAACAACTCAAGGCTGACGGCATTGCATACAAGTCGGGGTCGTTTCCGTTCAAAGCAAGCGGACGAGCTCGCGCTTCGATGGATACAGACGGATCCATCAAGGTGCTCGCACACGCGGAAACCGATGAAATTCTGGGCATCCACATGTGCGGTCCCCGCGCGGCGGACATGATTGCAGAGGCGGTAGTCGCCATGGAATTCCGGGCCACTGCAGAAGACATTAGCCGTATGTCCCATGCGCATCCGACGTTTACAGAAGCCATCAAAGAAGCCGCATTGGCCGCGACCGACAACCGCGCCTTGCACATCTAACATTCGCCATGTCTGCCCCTGCCTTTCGGTCGCTTCCAAATTTGAAAGCCCTGTTTGAGCAGGAAGCCCATGTGAGTTTGCATTTTGATGGACACCCCGCTGGAAAGTGCTTGCTGGCCGTTGGAGCCCGGCGCTCATTCATGTGGGACGGAACCGACTCCAAAAGCCTAGCCGGTCTCCAGAATTTTTTGCACCCACACGGACAAGCTACGTGGGCATTTGGTTGGCTTGGATACGACATCAAAAACGGCATTGAAAACCTTGATTCCAAGCGGAGCTCAACAGCCGAATTGCCCAACTTGCATTGGGTCGAACCTCGAATTGTGGTGGAATGGGGCGGCCATCTCGAAGAACCGGAAATTGTTTGGGGAGCAGGGGAAGCTGATGCACAATCGGTCTTACACGCTGTCAAGACCTCCCAGGATGTCGTACCTGATGCTCCGGGCATCGCATTGAAACCACGCTGGGACGAGGGCACATACTTGCAACGCGCCCACCGCGTGAAGAAGCACATCCAACGAGGGGATATTTACGAAATGAACTTGTGCCAAGAATGGTACGCATCGTTGGAACTCCCATCCGTATGGGATGCGTTTGTCCGATTGTATGACCGAACACAAGCTCCCTACGCAGCGTTGGTCAAAGCCGGGGAGTACCATGTTTTATGTGGGTCGCCGGAGTTGTTTCTGCGCAAACGCGGGAAATCGCTGACTTCATCGCCCATCAAGGGCACGATCCGACGCGGGACCACACCGGAAGAAGACGACGCACTCGCCCACCAATTGCAAAATGATCCAAAAGAGCGGGGAGAAAATGTGATGATTTGCGACCTCGTACGAAATGATCTGAGTCGCGTTGCCGCGCCCGGCACCGTGAGCGTTCCTGAGTTGTTTGGCATCCACCGGTTTAGGTCGGTACATCAAATGATTTCCACCGTTCATTGCGAATTGCAAGAAAACAAGACCGTAGAAGACATGCTTCGCGCCACCTTTCCCATGGGGTCGATGACCGGCGCTCCGAAAATCCGCGCCATGCAGATTATCGATGAATTGGAAGCATCCCAACGTGGGGTGTATTCCGGAAGCATCGGTTTCTTTCGGCCCAATGGCGACTTTGATTTGAATGTGGTCATTCGAAGCTTGATTTACAACGAATCCAAACCCCTCATCTCCATGCATGTGGGAGGCGCAATTACCGCGCTGAGTGAGCCGCAGCGTGAGTATGAGGAATGCTTGCTCAAGGCTCAAGCCATGCTCAAAACGCTGTCCGATGATGCTGAATAACCGGGATGGACTGGTACAGCACCTGCGGAGTTGGTGGGCCGAATTTCAAATCCCGGCAGACCATCCAGTGGTGATTGGGGTGAGTGGCGGCGTTGATTCCATGGTCCTCGTGGAAACAGCGTATCGCGCGGGGTTGCGCTTGGAAGTGGTGCACGTCAATTACGGGTTGCGCGGCGCCGAATCCGACGGCGATCAGGCCCTGGTGGAAGATTGGTGTGCTGCGCGTGACGTGTCATTGCATATCCATCACGCACACCTATCGCCCGCTGGTGAAGGCATTCAAGCCGCCGCTCGCAGAGAACGCTACGCCGTTTTTGAGTCCGTCCGAGCGGAATTGACCCAATCAAGCAACGCCCCAGCACGCATCGCCACCGCTCACCACGCCGATGATCAAGCGGAAACGGTGCTGCTTCAACTGATTCGTGCATCGGACCCCACGGCTTTGGCCGCCATGATGCCGCATGACCCCTCGCGGCACTTGCTCCGGCCTTTTTTGTCCATTTCAAGGAGTCAATTGGAAACCCAGGCAAAAGCTTGGAACGTTTCATTTCGCCACGACTCATCCAACGACAAGCCCGACTACTTGCGCAACCGGTTGCGTGCTGAAGTGCTGCCGCTCCTCGAAGACCTCAGGACCGGCACCACCGAACACATAGCAAAGTGGGCCGAACGGATGCAGCCCCTATCCCATTGGGTTCAGCAAGAGGTTACAGCAGGAACTCGGCGCTGCTGGGTGGAAACCGATGACGCAGGCACCCTTTCCATTCCGGATTGGCGCGCGGAACCGTTGGGCATGGAAATCATGCATGCCTTGGCTCAGAAACATGGAGTTGGTGCCCGAGCTGTCCGTGAAATTGTCGCACTGACGCAGGACCATGTGCAGTCCGGAGCCAAATTCGAATCACGAGGTGCCCGCGTGGTGCGGGAGAAAGACCGATTGGTTTGGCGCGCCTTACCTTGAACCCATGGAAAATCGGCTCACCCAAAACGGTTCCAGAGAGCGCGCGTTGCGCATCTACATCATATTGGCGGCGCTGTTCATGGCGAGCCTCGTCGCGTGCAACCTGATTTTTCGAAAGTTCTTTCATTGGAGCCCGATTGAAGGGCTGAGTTTTGAGCAAAGCGTGGGGCTGTTGCCTTATCCGGTCACGTTTCTGGTCACCGATTTAATTTCCGAATGCTTCGGGAAAAAACGTGCGAACGAGGTCGTGATCGCTGGCTTGTTCGCCAGTTTTTTTACGTTGCTCATTGTGACCATCAGCCAATGGATCCCAGCGGCAGATTGGTCGCCTGTGACGGATGGCCAATTCGATCACGTATTCGGTTCTACCATCGTAGCCGTCGCCGCTTCCATGGCCGCCTACCTCCTCGCCCAATTCCTCGATGTTCGGTTGTTTCACTTTTGGAAGGCCCGAACGGGAGGTAAAAAGTTGTGGTTGCGCAACAACCTCAGCACCATCCCTTCCCAATTCATAGATACCTTCACCGTGCTGTTTCTGATGTGCAGCCTCGGTCAAATTCAATGGGCGCTTTTCACCACCCTGCTCTTGAACGGATTTATTTTCAAGGTGCTCGTTGCGCTATTTGACACCCCGCTCGTTTACCTGGGAAGTTGGCTGATTCGCAGACCTTTCGGGCTCGCTTTGGGAGAAGAGATTGAGCTCTAACAGTCATTGGCCAATTCTGCGCGGAAAGCGCCGAATGCCTCATTATATTCGCGGTGCTATGAATTTTTCGAACTTTCGTTTTGCGTCTGTGCTTGCTTCAGCCTGCGCGGTGTTGAGTTTGGCCTGCGGATTCACTGCCCAGGCTCAAATTTTGGAGCCGGTCAAATGGGAATTTTCGGTTCATGAATCCGACGACGCGGCCGCCTTTGATGTGGTGTTTCACGCTTCTGTAGATCCATGTTGGCACATTTACAGCCAATTCCTCGATGACCCGAACGGTCCCCTTCCCACGTATTTCGAAGTCAACGTGTCGGATGGCGTTGAAAAAATCGGAGGTGTCACGGAATGCGAGCCGATTGTAGAATACGATCCGAATTTCATGATGGACCTCAAGTTTTTTGAGGAAGAGGTGTATTGGGTGCAAAAAGTGAAGGTTCCTGAAGGAGTTCAGGCGGCCAAGGTCACTGGATTCTTGAGTTTCATGGTTTGCGATGCCTCGCGATGCCTCCCTCCGGAGGATGTTGATTTTGACATCGCTTTGGTGGATGCGAAACCCGCGCTTGACTCCTACTGCCCGCCATTGAAGCATTTGTGCGACGGCGGTGACGCACATGGCGAAGGTTTTAGCGATGGAGAGGAAGGCCAAGGTCTGCTCGAGCCGGTCACATGGGAAGTGCAGTTGTATGATGCCAATGACGGCTTCGACCTGGTGTTCCACGCATCCATTGATCCATGTTGGCACTTGTATAGCCAATTTTTGGAACGGCTGGACGGGCCTATGCCCACCGAATTCCGAGTGGATTGGCCAGAAGGATTGGCCGCAGAAGGAGCCGTAAAAGAATGCGAACCCATCGTCCAGTTTGATCCGAATTTCGATATGGATGTCCAAATGTTTGAGGAGGAGGCCTACTTCGTGCAGCATTTCACCGGGACAGCGGATGCAGATGCGGTCATTTCAGGCGCCATCACCTTCATGACGTGTGACGATACGAAATGCATTTTCCCTCCTGATTTGGAATTTGCTGTGGATTTTGGTGATCGACAACTCGCTCAAGCCTTGCCGAATTTGTGTCCTCCATCCCAGCACCTGTGCGACCACGGAGCCGGGACAGAAGGCACCATGACCGAGGACGACGATGGAGCGGAAGAGGAAGGATTGGCGGGGGTCTTTTTCTTGGGCATGTTGCTCGGATTTGCTGCGCTCCTGACACCGTGCGTTTTCCCAATGATTCCGATGACGGTCAGCTTTTTCACCAAGCAATCGAAAACGCGCAGCGAAGGCATTCGAAATGCGCTGATCTACGGATTCTTCATCATCTTCATCTACACGGGGCTGGGGCTGCTGTTGACGGCAGTTTTCGGAGTGGACATACTCAATGTCATTTCCACGGACCCGTTCTTCAATCTGTTTCTGTTCCTCCTTTTGATCGTCTTCGGCGCGAGTTTCTTAGGAGCTTTTGAGATCCAATTGCCCGCGAGTTGGGCCAACAAAACAGATCAAGCCGCCGACCGGGGGGGCATTTTGGGCATCTTTTTCATGGCTGCGACTCTCGCAATCGTGTCGTTCTCCTGCACCGGCCCCTTGGTTGGGAGTGCACTCGCTGGAGCAGCTACCGGCTCATTTGCTGCACCGACGGCAGTCATGTTCGGGTTTTCACTGGCCTTGGCGTTGCCTTTCATGTTGTTTTCTGCGTTCCCGGGCTGGTTGAATTCGCTGCCGCAATCTGGCGGCTGGTTAAACAGCGTGAAAGTGGTGCTGGGACTGCTTGAAATCGGATTTGCGTTCAAGTTCTTGTCCAACGCAGATTTGGTTCTTCAGCTCGGGTTGTTGCAACGTGAGTTGTTCATCGCCATTTGGGTGGTTGTTGCTCTGTGCATCGCATTCTACTTATTCGGTTGGATCCTGTTCCCACACGATTCCAAAACCGAGCGCATCGGCGTTTTCCGTTTCTCCATGGGCATGGTGTTCTTTACGCTTGGCGTTTACCTGATGCCGGGTATGTGGGGTGCTCCGGTCAATTTGATCAGCGGATTTCCGCCGCCCATGTTCTACAGCGAGTGGGGCGGTGGCGGACACGGTGAAGGTTCTGGCGGTGGACACGTCGAGGCGCGATTCACGGATTACGAAGCTGGAATGGCTGCTGCAAAGGCTGAAGGCAAACCGGTGGTGCTGGACTTCACGGGTTGGGCTTGCGTGAATTGTCGCAAGATGGAAGAACAAGTTTGGCCCGATCCTACCGTTGTGGATTTGTTGCAAAATGAAGTGGTTCTCGTTTCCTTGTATGTGGACGAACGATTGGACTTGCCGGAATCGGAGCAGCGAGAAGAAAGCTATGGCGGGAAAATATTCAAGATTAAAACCGTAGGCAACAAGTGGTCTTACATGCAGGCTTCCCAATTCAACACGAATTCCCAGCCTTTTTACGTGATGCTGGATCATGAAGGCCAAGCCGTTGGAGAAGGGGTAGGATACGACCCCGACCCTCAGCTTTTTGTGGATTTTCTCGAAGAAGGGCTCAAGCGTTTTCGCACCAAGTAACGGTGAATCGGTTGCCGCCGTTTGCAAATTGAGGTACATTGCACGCATCGCCCTTCGCATCTTTACCGCATGAATCAGAGGAATCGATTGAACACCCATTTTGAAGAAGCTGCCCAGCTGCTCGATGCTATCCGTCAGCAACCGGCTTTCTTCGAAGCGGTAGAGGAAGCGGGAATCCGCATGTGTGAATCCATTGCATCGGGCGGAAAAATTATTTCATGTGGCAATGGGGGTTCCATGAGCGATGCCATGCATTTTGCGGAGGAACTGAGCGGACGCTACCGCGATGATCGCCCGGGACTGCCTGCCATTGCATGCAGCGATCCCAGCCATTTGACGTGCGTGGGAAATGATTACGGGTTTGAACACGTATTCGCCAGGTACATTGAGGCTATCGGCAAACCTGGCGATTGCTTGGTCGGCGTCTCGACAAGCGGGAACAGCGCAAACATCCTCGAGGCGGCAAAAAAAGCCAAGCAATTGGGAATGGTGGTCATCGGATTGACGGGCCGCGGTGGAGGTAAGCTGAGCTCGCTTTGTGATGTGGTGATCGATGTGCCTTGGGACGGTTATGCCGATCGCGTTCAAGAAATTCACATCAAAGTCATCCACGCGTGGATTGACCTCATTGAACGCGCCCAATAAACCCTGAACATGCTGGTAACCACGTTCGGGATCGGTTGCACCGATCACGCAGGGCGCGTTGTGTCTCTGCAGCTTCACCGCACCCGAGGGGCTCGCTTTCACGTTTCCGGAGTTCCTTGGGCCGAAGTCCGGAATTCGCTGGCCCGTATTTATGCCGCGTTCGATAC
>JBMSHA010000013.1:0-17169 GCA_049416245.1 Flavobacteriales bacterium
GAATAGCGCTTCCATCACCTGAGGAGTCACCCGATGTTTGGACCAATCAAAGAAGATTCCTTCAGTCTCTTGACTCAACCATGCTGTCCGTTTAGAATCCTCTTTGAATAATTCCAACAGGTGGCGTTGGCCATCGGTTTTTGCTAGCGCCAACAATTTCTTGTGGGCAGCAGAATCACGCAACGAAAATGGTTTCAGCATGTCCTCAGGCGTTGCGGTTCACGCAATTCAAGTCTTCAAATGCTTGCTTCAATCGGTCGACAAAGGCGGTTTCTGCCTCGCGCAACCAAACGCGCGGATCGTATTTCTTTTTGTTTGGAACATCAGCCCCTTCCGGATTGCCAATTTGCGTCTTCAAGTAGTCGATATTGCCTGTGATATAATCACGCACGCCACTCAAAAATGCCCATTGCATGTCGGTGTCAATGTTCATCTTGATAGCTCCGTAAGAGATGGCCTCACGGATTTCATCCACAGTCGAACCGCTGCCGCCGTGGAACACAAAATCAACAGGGTTCGGAGACGTCCCAAATTTGGTTTCGATGAACTTTTGGCTGTTGTCGAGGATTTTCGGCGTTAACGAGACGTTACCCGGTTTGTACACGCCATGGACATTTCCAAATGCGGCTGCAACAGTGAATTGATCACTGATGGCCTTCAACTCCTCATAGGCATAAGCTACCTCTTCCGGCTGGGTGTACAATTTGCTGCTGTCCACGTCGGTATTGTCCACACCGTCTTCCTCCCCTCCCGTAACGCCCAATTCGATTTCCAAAAACATCCCCAAAGGATGCATTCGCTCGAGGTAGGTCTTGCACGTTGCGATGTTCTCCTCAATGGGCTCTTCGCTCAAGTCAATCATGTGCGAAGAGAACAACGGACGACCCGTCGCTTCAAAATGCTGCTCACTGGCATCCAAAAGCCCGTCAATCCATGGTAACAATTTGCGTGCACAGTGATCGGTGTGCAAAATGACCGAGACCCCGTAAGCTTCAGCCAGGGTATGAATGTGGTGAGCACCTGCAATGGAACCCAAAACCGTATTCTCTTGATCATCCAACTTCAGCCCTTTCCCCGCGTTAAACGCAGCACCGCCATTCGAGAACTGAATAATGACCGGTGAATTCAGGTCTCGAGCTGTCTCCATAACCGCGTTGATGGAATTGGATCCAATCACATTCACCGCAGGAAGGGCGTAGCCGTTTGCTTGGGCATCTTGGAAAACTTCACGCACCTCTTCTCCCCAAAGCACGCCGTGTCGAAACTTTTGACTCATTTTGTTTGCATTTGGGGCACAAAACTAATGGCCACAAGCGAGAGTTCCCGTTTTATTCCGATGGAAATTCCAGCCGTTGACCGGCTTCTGTCGACGACAACAATTCCAATGATTGCCTTGCCCAAGTCGCGGCTTCAGAATTGGGGTGCACTTCGATGACCTGTTCATAGGTCTTCCTCGCTTGTGCCCGGTCGTTCAGTTCAACCTCCGCAATAAATCCGACCAAAAAAGCACAGACCGAACGCTTCTCGTATTCGCCGTAATGGTCGTGCACGTCCCGGAGTTGTGTCATGGCTTCTTGAAATCGTCCTGCAGAACGCAATAGGTCCGCGCGCCGGAACAACATCTCTGGGGTTTCATCTGCGTCGTGACAAGCATTTGCAAATGCTGCGTAGGCACGCATGAGCTCGGCGCGAATATCGTCTTGCACGGCATTTCCGTCCTGCGCGAAGAGCTGCTCTTCCAACTGCTCAATTTCCTTCTTTCTTTGTTCACAGCTCAGATCTCCCGACCCACAACCTAGCTCGAGGACAAGCAAAACCATCATGCTGAAAAACGATGCTTTTCTCATCGCTTTTTTGTTGCTGGAAATTTCATCCTGTAATCTGCTGGAACCTTGCCCAGTCCAATGTCCCTCAACTTCCCGTGTAGCAAACGGCGCCGCATAGGGTTCAAGTGATCGGTGATCAAAACGCCATCGAGGTGATCGTTTTCATGCTGGACGATTCGGGCCGCTAAGCCCGTTAATCGCTCTTCAACCAACTCCCACTGTGCATTGTAGTATTCCACCGAGATGGTCTCTGGCCGCTCCACCCCTTCTCGAATGCCCGGAATCGATAAACAACCTTCCTCCATTTCAGAATGCGCTTCCGAAGGGTCAAATAGCACCGGGTTGATCATCACGCGCTTGAAGTCCTGACATGAAGCATCCCCTTTCTCCCCTTCAGCAAAAGGCGTTCCATCACATACAAAAAGCCGAATCGACAGCCCCACTTGCGGCGCGGCAAGACCCACTCCGTCAGCTTCGTACATGGTTTCCCACATATTATCAATGAGCTCCGACAAGCCCAAGTAATCCTTGTCGACGTCAGATGCTTCTGTTTTCAATACGGCATCTCCATATGCTACGATGGGTAGAATCATGCGGCAAATTTAGGTCACAGAATCGCCGCTCAACTTCCTACTTTTGCACCATGAAAATGCTCGACCCCATTCCAGAGGCCATAGCAGCCATTCAACGCGGAGAGGTCATTATTGTGGTCGATGATGAGGATCGTGAAAACGAGGGCGATTTTCTCGTTGCAGCCCGTCACGCGACCCCGGAAGTGGTCAATTTTATGGCGACGCACGGACGCGGATTGATTTGCGCCCCATTGATTGAAGAGCGTTGCGATGAGTTGGGACTGGAATTGATGGTTCCATCGAACAATGCCGCTTTTGAAACCCCCTTTACAGTTTCTGTGGATTTGCTTGGGCATGGTTGCACCACGGGCATCAGCGCACAGGACCGTTCGAAGACCATACAAGCCTTGATCAACCCGGAAACCCAACCCCATGAATTGGGGCGCCCCGGCCACATCTTCCCTTTACGCGCTCGACGCGGCGGGGTTTTAAGACGCCCGGGGCACACGGAAGCAGCCATTGATTTTTCACGGCTAGCAGGATTCGAGCCTGCGGGCGTCATCGTGGAGATCATGAACGAAGATGGCACCATGGCACGGCTTCCGGAATGCCGAGAATTGGCGAACAAGTTCAACCTGAAACTCGTCTCCATCGCCGACCTTATTGAACACCGGCTTCAAAACGAAACCTTGATCGAACGGAAAGCAGAGGCGGAAATCCAAACAGCTTTCGGGCCTTTCAACGCGATCATCTTTCAACAATCCACGAATGATGTCGAACATTTGGCGTTGGTCAAGGGAACATGGAATGAAGATGACGAAGTACCTATCCGGGTTCACAGTACGAGCATGCTGGGTGATGTATTCCAAATTACCGACTTCGGTAAGGGCCCCGCATTGCACGCGGCCATGGAAAAGATGGAAAAGATTGGACACGGGGCCATCATTTACATCAACAAACTGCGGAAAGGAGGCGGATTGCTTGACGAACTTCAAGCCTATCAAAAACGAGCCGGAACCTCCCAACCTTTTGTTGCGCCTATGGATTCAAAAGATTATGGCATCGGAGCCCAAATCATCCGGCAATTAGGCATTCGAAATTGTCACGTGCTCACGAATTCGGAGCGCGCACTCGGGCCCATTGGATATGGGTTGACCATCACGAAGGTGTCCAATTTGGACATCTGATCCATCGGACCTTCCGCTTCGTCTTTTAGTCATCCTTTGCGACAGCAAAATTGTTCCATAAAAAAAAGGGACAACGCCCCTTTTTTATTGACAATCCGATGGATTGATCGACTAGCGCATCACTCAGACGCCTCGTCGTTGGATTTCTTGTTGAACTTTTGGTACTTCTGGCGGAACTTATCAATTCGTCCAGCGGTATCCACAAACTGGGCTTTACCCGTATAGAAAGGGTGTGATTTATGGCTAACCTCGACTTTCACCAATGGATACTCGTTGCCATCTTCCCACTGAATGGTTTCTTTGGTCGCAGCCGCAGAACGACTGAGGAAAGCGTATTCGTTTGACATGTCTTTAAAGACAACCAATCGGTAATTCTCGGGGTGGATTCCAGTTTTCATCACGTAAATTATGTTCCCAAAAGGGCGGCAAAGATAGCGTATAAAGCGAGAAATTCAAACACTCGCATTTTTTAACGACTCCCTGTCAATAACCAATTTCACTTTCCCGTTATACACCCAGATGCTACACGATGTTTGTAGTGGTTTTAAGTGAGTTTAGCGCAAGCTAAGCATCAAGTGATAATTTGGTTAAGTTGGTCCTGTCCCAGAACGCTGGGACAGGACTATTTCTTTTACCCCTACCCCAACACCCAGCCGTCATCGCGTATTGATTGCCTCACAAACACATGTTGGAAAAAATACCGGATCTGCAGATTCCAATTCAACTGTGACGGTAGCTTGCTTCTATGTTGTTCTCGAAACACCTCGGCTGGCTCTTCTTGGGAATTGGCTTCTACCTGTCGCTGGGGTGGAGCGTAAACAATGCCGGGTTGGTCGAAGAGCATGACCTCCCCCAGTCCCTGGCAATTGGAGAATCGTTCACCGCTTCGTGGAACATCGACATCAATCAAACATCTGGTTTTGCGCGTTTCCAGCTTGAATTTCCAAACGGAATTTCAGTCAATCCTCTTCAAGTGGACCAGGCTTCCTTTTCCTTCCAAGATGGAAAAGCGAAATTCATTTGGATTGAGATTCCGCAACAAAAAACCCTTCACCTCGAACTGCAGATTACAGCAACGGAAGATTTTGAAGGCGGCATTGTCACCCAATGGTTTTCATTCATTGAAAACGGAAGCAGGAAGGATGTTGAATTTGAACCACATCCTATTGCAAGGGCGAACAAAGAACGCACAGTCCCCCCAACCTTCGATTCTGAATCGCTCGAAGTGCGTCGAAGTTGGAAACGTGATGAAAATGGCAACGCAGGCACCATGCAGTTGGTCATCCGAGGGTTTGAACCAGGACAATTTCTGAAAATTAAAGAGTTCGTTCCTGCGGAGGCTTCCATCACTCCCATGCTTGATGGTGAAGCGGACATCCGTGATCGTTTCGAATCTGAATTGGTTTACATCTGGCAGTCAGCGCCGGAAACGACTGAAATACGTGTCTCGTACACGGTGCAAAACGAAAGCTCCAGCGAAATCCATGGAGTCATTTCTGCTGTCGTGCAAAGCCAAGCTATTGAACGCTTGATTCCAACCATTGAACCGCATCAAACTGCCCCGTCCAATACAGCATCCACTGCTCAAGTAGAGCATGACATTGCATTTCGCGTGCAATTGCTCGCAACCCACGAAGATGCCTCTGTCACTCGGATCAAACGTGCATATGCTTACCCCGGTGAAATAGGGCATGAATTGCACAGGGGTTGTAATAAATACACCACTGGATATTTTCTTCAATACAGTGATGCCCGTGACAAACGCGTCGAGCTCCGAGCTCATCATTCGTTTCCTGGACCTTTTGTTACCGCCTACCGTGGCGATGATCGCATCACCGTGCAAGAAGCACTCCTGATTTCCCACCAAACTTGGATACCCTAGATGTCACGAATTAAATCAAATTGGAAATCGGCCATAAACGGTTACGAAACCTACCTCGCTTTAGAACGAGGATTAAGTTCCAATTCCATTGTAGCCTACCTGCGCGACATTGCCAAATTCAGGGATTATTGTGCGGAACATGAATCCGTATCCGATCCGGGATTGATCGAGATGGCGCAAATCGAACGCTATATGGGCTTCTTGTTCGATGAAGGCATCGCACGGAATAGCCAAGCTCGCATGCTTTCTGGAATTCGCAGCTTTTGCAAATACCTGCGATTGGAGAAAATCATGGATGGCGATCCGGTGGAATTGATTGAAACTCCCAAGCCTCAACGCAAATTACCCGATGTTCTCTCGGTAGAGGAAGTCAGCGCCGTCATCGGTGCCGTGGACCTTTCCCGAAGAGAAGGTGTACGCAACAAAGCCATGCTTGAGGTATTGTATAGCTGCGGTTTGCGGGTAACAGAACTCTGCGAACTAAAGCTTTCCAAAGTCAACTTCGTAGACCGAGTTATTCAAGTCATTGGGAAAGGTGACAAAGAACGAATGATTCCAATTGGGTCCACCGCCTTGGAAGCCATCGATGATTACCTCGCGCAGTATCGTGCTGATATCATTCCCATGAAAGGGCATGAGGATATTCTGTTCTTAGGGCGTCAAGGCCGAGGATTAAGTCGTCAAATGGCCTTCACCATGTTGCGCAGGGGTGCCATACAAGCCAGCGTTCGGAAAACCATCAGCCCGCATACCTTTCGTCACAGTTTCGCTACCCATTTGCTGGAGGCCGGAGCCGATCTAAGAGCAGTTCAAGAAATGCTGGGCCATGCTCAAATTGCAACGACTGAAATCTACACGCATCTGGACCGCCGCTTTTTGCGGAGCCAAATCGACCAATTCCATCCAAGAAGCAATAAAAACGTGCAGCCAGCTTCCGAAAAAGCAAAAGAAAAGCATCCATAATGCGCTTGCACCTGATGTGTTGGGTCGGCGGATTGCTGCTCGCCTCTGAATCCAATGGCATCGAAGTTGAAACGCTTCAATTTCTCAGCGCCAATGGAAAAGACACCCTTGCCTTGGATATTTACCGACCGGATTCCGGTGCAGCCTACGCTGGATGGGGCTTATTTTTTCTTCATGGAGGCGGATTCAGTGGAGGAACTCGAAATGATGCCCATTCTAAGGCATTCGCTGAGGCATTGGCCCGGGAGGGTTTGACCGTTGTTTCTTTGGATTATCGACTGCGACAAATAGGGCGCGGTTTTCATTGTGACGTTCCCATTGCAGATAAACGAGAGGCGATTGTGTGGGCCGCGGAAGATCTCCAAGCAGCCATCCAGACACTCGAATCGAATTTTCCCCAAGGAATCATCGTAAGCGGATCATCGGCTGGCGCAGAAGCCGCCCTATACGGCGCATATCACCAGCGCATTGAAGGAATTAAAGCCGTTATCTCCATCGCAGGTGCTATGGAACCCCTTGTCTCATTTTCGGCAATTCCCTTGCTCTGCTTTCACGGCACCTGCGACAATTTGGTGCCATTTTGTGAAGCCATTCATCACCACTGTCCGGAAAACTCGGACGGGGCTTTGATGCTTTGGGGAGGTGGAGCGCTAGCTGCAGTGCACGATCAGGTTGAGCTTGTGGCTTTTCGCAATGCCGGGCATGAACTGGCCAATTCCCTCCTCACGGAGCCCCTTGCCATTGAAACGACCATCCGGTTTGTCCAAAGCATCATGGACAATCGATTCACTCCATCTTATCAAGAAATTCCATCGATCACCCCATGTACACTCAACCATTCCCCTGCATTCCCATGCGAATTTTAGGCTTGCTGCTCACCTTCTCAATAGCTGTGGGATCTTCGGCCTTCGGTCAAAGCCCGGCAGATGATCGCGGATTCATCGTCCGAGTTGGTGACGATGTTCCTGAGTTCTCATTGATTGATTTGGATGGAAAGAAACATACACCCGCATCATTGCGCGGCAAGACTTATGTGCTGCAATTCACGGCATCTTGGTGTGGCGTTTGCCGAAAAGAAATGCCTCATCTTGAACAAGACGTTTGGCAAGCATTCAAAGACCGCCCCTTCATGCTCATCGGTGTTGACTTGGATGAACCGACGGAAAAAGTGAGCGAATTTGCAGCTGCGACAGGCATTACCTATCCCATTGCCCCGGACCCTGCCGGCACCTTGTTTTATCAAATCGCTGGCCAAAAAACCGGCGTCACTCGAAATGTTGTGGTAAACGATCGCGGTGAAATCGTATTCCTCACACGACTTTTTGAAGAGGATGAATTCAGGGAAATGATCACGCTCATTGATCAGCTCACGCAGTGATCGGGTAAAGCGATTTCCATTGAGCGACTCCACCTTGAAGCACGTCTTCGGCACTTGCACCCGAGACGGGTTTCAAACCTAAATGTGAAAAAACATCGTTCAACGTCTGTTGCGGCTTGTGAATTTCGACGGGTGGTGCGGCTGTTTGCTTGGATAATTTATCACCAGCGGCATCCAAGGCAAGAGGCAAATGATGATAAACAATTTGACTGCCCCCTAGTACGGACTGCAGGTGCAGATGAGCCACGGTAGACAGCTCAAGATCAGCTCCACGGACGACATGACTCACCCCCATGGCCATGTCATCGACCACGTTGGCCAGATGATAACTGTAAATTCCGTGCGCGTTGCGCAAAGGGAAATCGCCGATGGCTTTGCTCAATTCATAGGAGCGGGAACCGAGGCCACGATCGCTCCATTCGATGCGTTCTTCCGTGACATCCAACCGAATGGTCCGGGTTGGAATATCCCTTCGGCGCTTACATGTTCCTGGGTAAACATCAAAGTCCTGTAAATCCTTTCGTGTGCATGCACATCCATAGGTTTTGCCTGCTTGAGTCAATTGTGCCAAGGCATCCTCATAGGCCTCGAATCGCTTCGATTGATGGACCACGCTGTCGTCCCAATGCAAGCCGTGTGCTTCTAACGCCCGCTGAATGGAATCTACGGAACCCTCAGCCACGCGTAGCGCATCCAAATCGTCTATGCGCAGCAACCATTTCCCGTCGTTTGCCCGAGCGTCAAGCCATGAACCCACGGCGGCAACCATCGACCCAAAATGCAACGGGCCGCTGGGTGTCGGCGCAAATCGACCAATGTAATCAGCCACGTACCAGTTTTCGATACTTCACGCGCTGTGGCCCGACATTGCCCAATCGCTTTTTGCGATTCTCCTCATATTCACTGTATGTGCCTTCGAACCAATAAACTTGAGAGTCGCCTTCAAAAGCTAGGATGTGCGTGCAAATGCGATCCAAGAAGTAACGATCGTGCGAAATCACTACAGCACACCCGGCAAACGATTCGATACCTTCTTCCAAAGCACGCAATGTATCCACATCAATGTCGTTTGTCGGCTCATCGAGCAGCAACACATTCGCCTCGGTTTTTAATGTCATCGCGAGGTGTAGTCTGTTGCGCTCTCCTCCTGAGAGTACACCGCACTTTTTTTGTTGGTCCGCACCGTTGAAATTAAACCGGGAAACGTAAGCTCGGCTGTTGAAGAGTTTACCGCCAATCTCCAATTGTTCGTTGCCTCCACTGATGACTTCCCAAACCGTTTTCTGAGGATCGATGTCTGCGTGTCGCTGATCCACGTACCCGATTTCGACGGTATCACCAACGCTAAAGCTCCCACTGTCCGGTTGCTCTTCTCCCATGATCATGCGGAACAGTGTGGTTTTACCCGCACCATTGGGCCCAATTACACCGACAATGCCCGCAGGTGGCAAATTGAAATTGAGGTTTTCGATAAGTAAACGTTCCCCAAAAGCCTTTTGCAATCCTGTTGCTTCGATGACTGCATTCCCCAATCGCGGACCGTTTGGAATCGGAATGGTCAATCGAGCGTCCTTTTCATTCGTCCCTTCCGCAAGCATTTGCTCGTAATTGTTCACACGGGCTTTGTTTTTTGCTCGGCGACCTTTCGGAGACTGACGCACCCAATCCAACTCCCGTTCCAATTCCTTCCGTCGTTTCGACTCTTGCTTCTCCTCTTGTGCGAGACGCTTGGACTTTTGCTCCAACCAAGATGCGTAATTCCCCTCATACGGAATGCCCTCTCCACGATCCAGTTCCAAAATCCATTTGGCCACGTTGTCCAAGAAATAACGGTCGTGCGTCACACAAAGGACTGTTCCAGGGTACTGCTCCAAATGCTGCTCCAACCAATCAATGGATTCTGCGTCCAAGTGGTTTGTTGGCTCATCCAAGAGCAACACATCCGGTTGTTGCAAAAGCAAACGGCACAACGCCACGCGCCGACGCTCACCTCCTGACAGCAGATCAATTTTCGCGTCATCCGGTGGACAGCGCAAGGCATCCATGGCTATGTTCAGTTTGGTGTCGAGTTCCCACGCATTCAAGGCATCAATTCGATCCTGCACTTCGGCCTGACGATTGATCAAGGCCTCCATCTTATCGGGATTGTTCAGGACCTCTTCGTCCATGAATTTGGCGTTGATTTCCTCGTATTCACGGAGTACTTCAACAATCTCAGCCGTTCCTTCTTCTACAATCTGACGTACAGTTTTCGACTCATCCAATTGCGGCTCCTGGGAAAGGTAACCCACCGTAATGCCCGGTGACCATGTCACATCACCGGTAAATGCATCATCCAACCCCGCAATGATGCGCATCACCGTAGACTTACCTGCACCGTTCGCGCCGAGAATTCCAATTTTCGCACCATGGTAAAAACCAAGGGTAACGTCCTTCAAGATGTGTTTTCCAGCAGGGGTCACTTTATTGACCTTGTGCATGCTGAAGATGACTTTTTTATCGTCTGACATATTCAATGATTGAATGAGGGTGCAATATTAAGCGTTATGGGAGATTCTCGCCCGCTCTTATGCTCGGTGCAGCTCGAGCACTGTGATCTCTGGTGGCATGCCCACACGGCCATGAAATCCCAAAACACCAAATCCTCGATTGACATGAAGGTGCTGACTTCCCTCGGTGTACAGCCCTGCCCATCGGCTGTATCGCCATTGGCTCGGCGACCACTTCACACCCAGCCATGGGATTTCAATTCCGAATTGCATCCCGTGCGTGTGGCCACTTAGTGTCAGTTCAATAGGTGCTGCGTTGTTCATCACTTGTTCTTCCCAATGCGTGGGATCATGACTCATCAGAATCGTGGGATGCTCTTCGCAACCGCTTCCCTCCATTGCACGCGGCAAGTCGCCATTTTTCCGAAATCCTCTCCCCCAGTTTTCAACGCCGATCAAGACCAATTTCGAATCTCCTCTCTCGAAGGTTACGTGCTCGTTCTGCAATAAACGAAATCCCATTTCACCATGAATTTCACGCAATCGCACACGGCTAGCCTCCCTTTCTGACTCCTCAAATGGTCCGTAATCCGCGTAATCGTGATTCCCCATGACAGAATATTTCCCAAGCGGAGCCGAGAGGTTTGAAAATGAAGGAATCCAAGGCTCTGCTTCGTCGGCGTGGGTATTCACCAAATCCCCCGTGAAAAGAATCACATCCGCATTTAGACCAGCAATTCCTTCCAATGCGTCGAGTACCGGCTTCGGAGTGTTCGCAAAACTGCCCAAATGCGCATCCGAAAATTGGACCATGCGGAACCCTTCCCATGCTTCAGGCAGCCCTTTTATGGGCACCCGAACAAATTCAGTTCGGAAAGCATACTTGCCCCACGTTACGCCATAGAGAAAGCTACCAAAAGTCAATCCCGACGTCAGAATTCCAACATCGGTAAGAAACGATTTACGCGAAATGGGTCGTCCTGAACCTGTTACTGCAGTGCTCCCCCACTCCATCCCCGCTCGCACCAGTTCCGTCAGTTCGAAAAAGGCCAAAATCAATTTCGGCACAAAAACGGTGAAAAAGGAGATGGATAAGACGGATAACAATTGCGGTCGCGTGACCCTCCATGTTGGCCACATGAAACCGTTGATGATGAATCCAAACCACACCAACGCTGCAGCCAAAATCCACCAACGCTTAATCAAGAACCAATCGGGAAGGGTTCCCCACTTTCGCTGAATCAATCGAAATGCCAACCATTCCACGGCAGCCAGCAGCGATGCCATGAACAAAAAAGTCACAATCATTCGAGTAATGGAAGGCATCAGGAGCTTGCTTCAATTTTCCGTGCCAAAATTAACCTTTGGTCAACAGGGATAACCAAAGCAATTGCCCAATGTTTCAAAAAGCTACTCCATTTCCGCAGTCCAGCTGGCGGGATCTTGTGACGGATCCAACTTCTTCAGCCCCTGACTTGAAACCATGGTGACAGAAGCAATCATCCGATCGGTGATCTCCATGAAATCATGGGTAGCGACCAAGATGCCCCGTCCCAATTGCGCAGCATGCTCCACTTGATTCCAGAATCTTTTTCGTGCCAGTGCATCCAAGAAAGCTGTGGGTTCATCCAACAAAATCCAGTCGGTGCGTTGAAGAATGCATCGTGCGAACATCACCCGTTGAGCTTCACCGTCACTCAATGTTGAAAGCGGCCGATCCCACCAAGATCCTTCTCCGAAGTCCTCCAGAACACTACGTGCCTCGGCTACTTCACCCCCCAACAACTGCAGCACCTCTCCAACCTTCAATTCACTGCTTCGTGGCGGCGTGCTGTGAACGTAGGCCATGCGTTTGGCACGCTCCTTAGAGGACAGAGAGAGAATGGATTCTTCAGCAATCAGAACGTCTCCAGCCATCGGATCCATCAACCCAGCGAGGGTTCGAATCAACGTACTTTTCCCGGCGCCGTTTCGTCCCAGGAGCAAATGAATCCCTCCTGCCTCCCATGCAAAACTAATTTCCCTCAACAATGGTGAGGCTCCACGGTAACCAATGGTCGCTTTGTTCAAGGCGAGGCTTGGGTAATTTGGATGATTCATTCGGGTGTCCATCCTCGCTTGATTAAAACCCAAATCACCATAGGCCCGCCCAAAAGTGACAATACGGCGTTCAATGGCCATCCGTCAATGCCCCCTCCAAATCCCTTTACGCCCCAATCCGCCAGAAGCGCCAATGCAGCGCCGCACAGCGCCGTCATCGGAATCAGAAATCCATGTGTTCTCCGTCCGGTGAATGAGCGCACCACATGCGGCGTAGCGAGTCCCAAGAAAGCCACCGGTCCGCAAATGGCGGTTACAGCCCCGGTTGTCAAACCGGTAAGCAGGAGCAGGTTCCAACGCACCGCTTTGTCTGAAACCCCCATACTTCTCGCAGTTATGCCACCAAGCGTCCAAGCATCCAGAGCGCCTCTCAAATGCCAGGCTTTCGCCACCACGAGCACAACCAACACGATCAGAGATGCAGCAAGGAATAAGGTGTTTTGACCAAATGTCCCCATTCCCCAGAATACAAATTGCTGCAGCGCATCTTGCTTGGCTTCAGCCTGAAGAATGGTCATTAATGCGCCCAGTACATAGTTGAGCATCAATCCAAAAATCAGCAACGTAGTCATGCCGCGAAATCGCTTTGCCACGAGCAAAATCCCGAACAGCACCAACATGCTGCCGAGCACTGCCGCTGAAGCTGTAGCGACCCAACCCCCTGCAAATCCTGCTAGCACAACCAAGGCAACCCCCATTCCAGCACCCGAGCTGATGCCCAGAACCGAAGGTCCGGCCAACGGGTTCCCAAACCAGGTTTGCAACAGCAACCCACAAACCCCCAATCCAGCGCCTGCTCCCATTGCTGTGAGTACCCGAGGAATGCGAATTTGCGTCATAATTGCTGTGGTTACTTCATCGGCTTCACCGCCAATCCATGAAGCAAAAGACGCTTCAGTCGTTCCCCACACAACATGGGAAATGGCCAATCCCAAAACCAACCATCCGATCCAAAAGCATGGCGATATATTCAATAAACGGCCCATTCAAAACACATTGGTTCGTCCGTCTCCACCCGGCCAGCCGCATCGCGTTCACCGTAAAACAAAGTCTTGAGATTATGCAACATGGCCTCCGGATGGGCAACCCACCACCCGAAATAATCACACCGCGATGTGTTGGCCACGAAAATCCGGTCTGAATCCGGAACGAACAATTCATTCCGTGGATCTTGCTCGAGAATGATTTGGTGGGTCATCGGACCCTGGTGTGGATGAAACATGACCATGCCCCAAGCATCTGCTTTCGTTTTAATCGCCAACATTTCTTCCATCGATAAAACCACGTTTTCTGTTCCGGAGTGTTCAGCTAGAAAATAGCGCACACCCGCATCGGCTAAAAAGGTAGCGATCAAACTGCCTCCACCCGGTGCTGTCCATTCACCTTGGTTCACGCTGCCTGTAAAAACCATCAACGAATCTTGGGTGGGCAGCGGCAAATTCTTCACGCTCTCGTAATCCTCGGCTATTCGATTGAATACTTCACTCGCCATTTCCCAGGATGCGTCATCCACCATCCATGCCAAAGCTTTCATCCATTCTGCCCTTCCCAATGGACTCGGCTCCAAGTATTCCAAAACTGGAACTACGGGTAAAGCATCGGACAGCTCTAAATGTTCCATTGGATTTCCGTAAGGATAAATGCAGAAGACGCGGAAATTAGAGGTCAGTATGGCTTCTTGATTCCATTCCGGACCTCCACCAAAATTGACCACTTGATTTGAAGCAATCAAGTTTTGCGCGACCTCGGATTGAACAAAATCGAGGTAGCCCCCCCCAGACCAATGAGCCAAGGATTCATCCCACGCCTCAAGAAGAGCCACGTGTGTTGAACTCAATGTGGCAATTCCTTCCGCCTGGGAATCGAGCACAACCGCATCCCCTTTCAGGCGCTCCGCATCATTCGATAGACTGAGACTGTCTCGATAAACGGTGATGATCACCTCTTGCCCCGGAATTTCAACAATTTCCAGGCATCGATTCACCGAATCATTGACCTCTGTCCCCCATTCTCTCCATCGAAATCCTTGGGCAAATTCCGGATTTTCAACGCGTTTCGATGGTGAAGGCTTGGGAGCTTTCGCTGACTGGTCGCAACTCATTAAACCGAACGAAATGAACGCACAGCACAACAGCCAGCCAACCTGATTCCGCAAGGTTTTTTTTACCATCATACGACAAAGGTACCTCTCCACTTAACTTTACCCTATGCCGAAATCAGCTATTCCATCCGACATTGAAGCAAATCGCAACGAGGACGCCATGCGATTGGCATGGACACCCATTCGTGACCGCATCGAAATTGCTTCGCAAGGAGGCGGCGCGGACCGCATCCAGCGGGAACACGAAAAAGGCAAAATGACCGCAAGAGAGCGTTTGGCCATCTTATTTGACCCCGACGCCCTTCCCATCGAGGTTGGAGCACTCGCCGGTGAGGGCATGTACGAAGCCGAGGGCGGCTGTCCCGGTGGAGGCGTGGTCGTCCAAATTGGCCCGGTCCACGGAAGATTGGTCGTAGCGGTCGCGAACGACGCGACCGTGAAAGCAGGCGCGTGGTTCCCCATTACGGGCAAGAAGAACCTCCGGGCGCAGGAAATTGCGATGGAAAATCGCCTTCCTATCATTTATTTGGTGGACAGTGCTGGTGTATACTTACCCATGCAAGACGAGATTTTTCCGGACAAAGAACATTTTGGGCGGATGTTTCGAAACAACGCCCGAATGAGTGCTATGGGAATTCCTCAATTTGCTGCGGTCATGGGTTCTTGCGTAGCCGGGGGCGCTTACTTGCCCATCATGAGTGACGAAGCCTTGATCGTACGCGGGACGGGTTCCATCTTTTTGGCGGGAAGTTATTTGGTCAAAGCCGCGATTGGAGAAGACATTGATAACGAATCACTGGGTGGAGCGGAGACGCACAGCAGCATCAGTGGTGTGGTGGATTATGCATGCGAAGATGATACGGAAGCCCTGCACACCCTTCGGCGGCTTGTAAGTCATTTGAAACAGCCTGAATCTCCAGCAGGATTTCAACGCGTTGAATCATCTCCGCCAGCCCTTGATCGGGTGTGTTCCATCTTGCCTCCTGACCGCGCTCAACCTTATGACACCCATGCATTGATCGATGCCCTGGTTGACTCGAATAGTTTCACGGAATACAAACGCGACTATGGACAAACCATCATTACGGGATACGCCAACATCGACGGGTGGAGCGTGGGCATCGTTGCGAATCAACGCAAGTTGGTGAAGTCCAAAACGGATGGGATGCAATTCGGTGGTGTCATTTATTCTGACAGTGCCGATAAGGCGGCGCGATTTGTCATGAATTGCAATCAAAAAGGAGTTCCGTTGGTGTTCTTGCAGGATGTTACGGGCTTCATGGTAGGATCGCGAAGTGAACACGGGGGCATCATTAAGGATGGTGCCAAAATGGTCAATGCCGTCGCGAACTCCACGGTGCCGAAGTTTACCGTTATTGTAGGAAACAGCTATGGAGCAGGGAATTACGCCATGTGTGGAAAAGCCTATGACCCGCGCCTCATCGTCGCTTGGCCAACGGCAAAAATCGCTGTGATGGGAGGCGATCAAGCCGCCAAAGTATTACAGCAAATCGAGGTTGCACGTTTGAAAAAAGCGGGGCTGAAACCGAATGCGGAAGAACAAAAAGCCTTGTATGATGAGCTCGCCAACCGATACGAATCCCAAACGCACCCCATCTATGGTGCTGCTCGTCTTTGGGTGGATGCCATCATTGATCCTGTAGACACCCGACACTGGATCAGCACCGGCATTGAAATGGCCAACCACGCACCCGTGGAACCCTTCCGCACAGGCGTCATCCAGACTTAAATCATTGATTGCGCTCCAATCGCTGGAGTGAAACAAGCATGTCACGAAGGAGGGGCACACAATCGGCTGACCCAGTCGGATCCGGTTCATTTTCCTCCCCTTCAACCCTTCCGCGCACCATGAGCAGGGCATCGAGCAGGGCATGCTCATCGTTCACCGCCTCCAATTCTTCCACCCAAGTCAATGCTTCCATAACACAGCGGAAGTCACCCTCAACTGCAGCCTGAACCACCGCCTTGAGATCATCTTCATGAAGGAAACCACAGCTCCAAAGGAAACAGATCACGTCTGCGCGAATGGCTTCGAATTCAGGATCTTCCAACGCGTCTGAAAACACCGCCGCCGCATCAGAAATTTTCAGGGAACCCAAGATATCCCCAACTTCTTGCCTTATGGATTCGTCGGGATGGTCTCTAAACACTTCGAGCAGCGGACGAACCCACTCCAATGTACCCCTTTCGCGGGCCGTGGCCAATGACGTGAGTACTTCCTCTCGCTTTGGCGAGTACAATCCGTTCATTCCATTCATGAGGCAAAAGTACGTCAGTCCACGTGTCCGAGTTCTCGCCAAGCCAAAGCAAATTCGGTCAAGATAATCGCCGTGGCTCCCCATATCACCTCCCCTTGCCAATGAAAGGCCGGCAATGAAACGCGCACTCCCGGCTGCATTTCAATGGGTGTAGCAACGAGTGCATTCGGGTCCAGGAAATGACGAACGGGAACGACCACCACCCTGGCTACCTCCAAGGGATCGATTTCCCACAAGGGCTCATGGCCCAGCACAGCTATGAATGTAGAGACGCTGAAGCTGCTCGGAGGAATGAATCGATCCGATATCCCTTCAATCAATGCAGACTCTGGCAGCAAGACGCCCATCTCCTCTTCAAATTCGCGCACGGCTGTTTGCCGCAAATTTTGATC
>JBMSHA010000014.1:0-16745 GCA_049416245.1 Flavobacteriales bacterium
CGTCCGTTGGTCAGGTCGGGGATGTCCATGCGGGCAGATCCAGCGGCAACCGATGCTTCTGATAAGGCCCCGACGATGGACCAAAGTGCTCCGTCGTACACATTCAAGTCCAGCGATTCCCCGAGGTTCAGGCAGCGAATCAACCGATACATCATCACGAAATCCATGCCGCCGTGGCCTTGCGGATGCTCCGCCGCGAGCTTTTGCAAGCGCGCCCAAAGTGGGTGTTCGTAGCGGTCTTGGTATTCGGCCTTTTCAGCATCCTCCAGCCATCGGTGGCCGCCCCAATTCGCCCCGTGGTCGATGTACAGCCGCGACGGATACCCGTAATGCGTGGCCTTTGACCCGACCACTTTGTCCAGCCGGTTGTACGGCCGGCCGCTGTGCACATCAAATTGCAGCATGATGGATCGGCCCTTGGCGGTGCCGATGAGCGTCGTGTTGACATCGCCGCAAACGACTTCGGACGCCATTTTGCGCAACTTGCGGTCTTCGCTGGCGGCCAGCGCCTCGCTCAACGCTGCTTCGCGCGAACTCATCGAGGTCAAATGCGTAAGGGTGTCGCCGCGCAGGATGTCGAAATACATGCACACCGGGCCCAAACCGTGGGTGGTGTAGAGGTTGCCGTTGCGCTGGAGGTGGTGTTTCAAGCGCCATTGGTCCTCGTAATACGTGGGGTCGAGCATGAGCGCACGGAGATCGTGCAGGTAGGCGCATTCCGCGTGGGTCAGCGTTCCGAACACCCCTTCCTCGATCATCTTCAGGATCCACAGTTCCTCCCGGTTGTAGCAGCAATTTTCCAGCATGATGCAATGCTTCCCCGTCGCCTCGGCTGTGCGCACCAGTTCCACGGTATCGTCCGGTGTATAGGCGATGGGCACTTCCGATGCCGCGTGCAGCCCGTTGTTCATCGCCATCAGCGCCATGGGCGTGTGGAGTTCCCACGGTGTGCAGATCAAGGCCAAATCGGCAACCTCCGTCCGCATCGCCTCCTGCCAAGCCGCGTCCGAACCGGTGAATACGGCGGGTGCGTTGGATTGGAATTCGCGAATCTGTTCTTCGGCTTTGCGGACTTTGTCCGGATTGATGTCGGAAATGGCGGTGATCTCGGCGTGGCCTTCTTGCACCAACCAATTCAACATGTCGATCAAGCTCTGGCCGCGGTTGCCGAGCCCGAAGACAGCGACCCGGACGGTGCTGAGAGCTGGCGCCTTCAGGTCGAATGCCGACCCGGTGATTCCGGCGGTTTTGATTTTGGTGGCCAACACTTCCGATGCCGAAGCATCCGCTTTTGGCCGAGAAAACGAGCTCAGCGCACCCCCCAATCCCAGGAGGCCGCTCATTCGAAGAAAATCCAATCTGCGCATGACCCGAAAGATAGGGAAACCCCTGCCTCAGGCCTTCAACTCGTAAACGCCCGGCTTGCGCGGTGCCAGTACGATCGAAGCCAGGCGCTCGGCGTCTGCGGGCCGCTTGACAAAGTCCAAATCGGACGTGTCGATCCACAGCACACGCGAACCGCGGGCGTAGCGGTAGTGCCGTTGGTAGTGGTAGGCGATTTTATCGAGGTACTCCTGCGGCATGTTTTGCTCGTAGGAACGCCCCCGCTGCTCAATTTGCTTGCGAATTTTTGCGGCATCCGGGTCCAAGATGGCCACGACCTCAGGCTTCGCGAGTTGGGCGTCCATCAACTTGAACATCGTTTGAAACAGCTTAAACTCTTCCGCAGGCAAGTTGGCTTTCGCGAAAATCAAACTCTTGACGAAGCTGTAATCCGCGATGAGCAACTGGCGAAACAAATTCCGCGCGCCCAAGCGCTCCCGCAACTGCCGATAGCGATCACTCACGAACGCCAATTCCACGCTCAAGGCAAACCGCTCGGGGTCCGCATAAAACTTCTCCAAAAACGGATTCTCTTGAAATTGCTCGAGCATCAATTCGCCGCCCACCGCCTCGGCCAACCACGTCGCGAACGTCGTTTTCCCAGCGCCAATGTTGCCTTCGATGGCGATGTATGCGTAAGGCGATTTCATGCGGGTGTAGGGATGCGATGCACGGGGGCTTCGTCCGGGCAAGTTCGCAACAATTCTCGGACTGGCGGCCCATCATGGACCAATTTGAAGTCAGGCGCAATTTCGGTAAGGGGCTCCAGCACAAAACGCCTCATGGCAATTCTCGGATGCGGCAACGTCAACGTGGGAGAATCCAATTGAATCCCTTCGACGGCGAGCAGGTCCAAGTCAATGGTGCGCGATTGGTACCCGGCTGCGGCGGCATCGCGGTGCCTTCCGAGCCCCGCTTCAATGGCCAACAAGTCAACCAAGATGGCTTCCGGGTCGCTAGCCAATCGAAAGCAGACCACCTGGTTGATGAAATCGGGCGACCCAGCGGACATGCCCCATGGAGGTGTCTGGTAGCGGGAAGAGCGAACGCTGCCGACCCCCCACACGGCTTCCATGCGAGCCAAAGCCGAATCCAAATAGTTATTCCGGTCGCCCAGGTTGCTCCCGAGTCCGATGTAGCAATCGCGATGCATCGGGCAAAATTGGTTAAAAACTCTCCGTGGACCGACAGAGTGTGGGTACTTTTGTCGCAATAAACCCTTGAATCATGTCCTTTTTTAAAAATGTAGCCTCTTCTTTCCTGGGGGCTTCTGCTGCGTTTCTCTTCGCAGGTACCCTGTTGATTTTCATCTTTGTCGGCGCTTTGGTCGGCGGAATTGTTGGTGCCATCGGAGGCGAGGACTTGGAGGCCCAAGAGGAGGTGAGCAAGGCCAATACGGTGTTGAAAATCGACATGAGCATGCCCATCACGGAGCGCTCGAGCAACGATGCGAATTTTACCTTGGCGGGCTTCGAAGCCAATTCAACCATGGGCTTGAGGGACTTCGTCTTGACACTGGAAGAGGCCGCTGCGGATGACGATGTGGAAGGGGTATTCTTAAATTTTGAAAGCGTACCCGCCGCTCCAGCGACGCTGGCCGATCTGCGGAGTGCACTCGAAAATTTTAAATCATCCGGCAAGTGGATCATCGGTTGGGCGGAAGGCATGACGATGGGCGGGTTGTATTTGGCTTCCGTAGCGGATGAGCTGTATTTGCATCCGAACGGCTACGCGGACATCAGCGGCATGCGATTGCAAACCACCTACTACAAGGGTATGCTCGAAAAGCTCGGTGTGGGGATGACCGTCTTGCGCGGTCCGGACAACGAGTACAAAAGCGCCGTAGAACCTTTTACCCGCAAGAGCATGAGCGATTCAAACCGCGAACAGCTCACGGCATTGCTCGATGATATTTGGGGGGAGGTCCGCAGGGGCATCGCTGCCGGCCGCGGCATTGACGCCCAACAAATCGACGAAATGGCCGAAAACCTCGCGTTGCGCACCGCTGAGGATGGGGTGGAATGGGAAATTTTCGACGGATTGCTGTATGAGGACGAATTAAAGGAACGCATCAAAGAGAAAGTGGGGGGTGAAGAGCCTGTTTATGTGGAACTCGACGAATACATGAATCCCAATTCCATGGAAGGGTTTGCCGCTGAGTTTGAGCTCAACTTTTTGGAAGCGTTGAACAATCAGGAATACGGAGAGTCAGAAGAAGAGGAGCCGCTCGGCGGCCCCCTCGCCGTCATCTACGCGACGGGCGGAATCGAGATGGGCAAAGGTGATGACCAAACCATCGGCTCGGAAACCTTGGCCGAAGCCATTCGGCAGGCGCGTCTCGCACCCGACGTGGAAGCCGTTGTTTTGCGCGTGAGCAGCCCCGGCGGTTCGGCGTTGGCCAGTGACATCATTTGGCGGGAGACGGAATTGCTGAAGGAGGCCGGGAAAACCTTCGTGGTGAGCATGGGAGATTATGCGGCTTCTGGGGGCTATTACATCAGCGCCGGGGCGGAGCGCATTTTTGCCAGCCCCAACACCATCACGGGATCGATCGGCGTCTTCGGCATGCTGCCGTACGCAACGGAGTTGCTGGAAGACAAAATGGGGTTGGCTTACGATGATGTGCGCACGCATTCGCACGCAGGTATTGGGTTGGAGGCTCAGCTCGATGCGGTTCAAATGGAGGCCATGAACGCGTCCATTACCAATATTTACGAGGACTTCGTCGGCATCGTCGCGGAGGGACGTGGCATGGAATACGATGAAGTGGACGCCATTGCCCGCGGCCGCGTGTGGACGGGGCAGGATGCCCAAAAAATCGGATTGGTCGATGAACTCGGTGATTTGCAGGACGCGATTGACGCCGCTGCCGAGCTTGCCGGTCTGGATTCGTTGGTTCAAGATGACATCGTGTTCTTGCCCGAGTCAAAGGATCCATTTGAGCAGTTTGTGGAGGAATTGGCCGGTGCGAACTTGCTCTTGGAAGCGATGGTCGATGCGGGGTTGTCGCGGGAACAGCTCGCTGAACTGCTGGCTGTGCGGCGTATGGTGGCCTCGGACGATCGCATTCAGGCGCGTTTGCCCTACTTCATCTCGATTCAGTAATTTCCTCGAATGAAAATCTGGTTCGTCACCGTCGGCTTAATCGCAGCCTCTGCATGCCAGTCGCCGAAGGGGTTTCCGGAAAAGGCACTAGATCACAGACCGATGGAGAAAGATGAGGTCGCGAGCGCTGACCATATCGCTTCCGATGCCTTTTCATTGCTCGAGGCAACCGTCGACGGGGATTCGTTGCGGGTGCACCTGGAGTACGGAGGGGGATGTGCCGATCATGAATTTCAGCTCGTTCAAGCCGGCCCCACCTTGCGCAGCATGCCGCCAAAACAACCGCTGCGTTTGATTCACCAAGCCCACGGCGATCCCTGCCGTGCGCTCATCCGCGAATGGCGTGCGTTTGACGTTTCTGCGTTTCAAGCCAGTCCACGTGGGGTAACGGTACTGCTGTTGGAGGATTTCCAACTACCGTATTCCTATGATTGAAGCGGCGACGGTTTTGTTGATTTGTGTCGGGTTGAGCTGCTGGCATGCCCATCGATTGACCCGCGCTTTCTTGACGTTGCAAACCCCGTCTTCCGAGGAGTCAAATTCCACTGCGATTGGCATGGTGAGTGTGTTGGTCTGCGTGAGAAATGGCGAGGTACATTGGCCCCAACTTTGGTCAGCGCTTAAACGCCAGCGCAGCATCATTCCTTTTGAAGTGGTGGTCGTGGATGACGGTTCGACCGATGCTACCGCTGAGCTATTGGAGCAAGCTGCCACGGAGCACCTGCCGTTCGAGTTGCGCGTTTTTCGATTGGAGGGCACAGCACCGGGCAAAAAGGACGCCCTCACATACGCAGTAGGCCAAGCCCACGGCGATTGGCTGTTGATGACAGACGTGGACTGTGTGCCAGCAAGTGATGATTGGATTGACGCGATGCTGCTCCCGGCGCAACGGGATGCAGACGTTGTGTTGGGGGTGAGTTGGCCCCGTCCTCATGCTGCTGGAGGGCTTCTGCACCGGTTACAAGCGCTGGATGCGGTGCACATCGCCCGATCTTACGTCGGGTGGATGGTACTCGGGCACCCGTATATGGGGGTGGGAAGAAATTTGGCCATGCGCAAGGCGTGTTTTCCCTCGTTGGCTTCCAATTCTCAGTTGGCCTCCGGTGACGATGACCTGGCCATCCAAGCCTTGGTGCGTGAATCGGATGTCCGTTTTGCGGCGGTGATCGACCGGCCGGGACAAACCGATACGGAGTTGCCTGAAAGTTGGGGCGCTTGGCGAAAGCAGAAGTGGCGGCATTGGAGCACCGCGCGGGTTTATGCGTCGGGTGACCAATGGCGATTGGGTGTGCCGAAGCTCTTGGCGCTGGGCATGGCGGCTGCTGCCGGGACGTTGGTTTACGCCGGCTGGCAGGAGGGGGTTTTGCACAATTCGCTATGGATTATCGGTGTATTGTTCGGGTGCTTTTGGTGGGTGGAGGTGCGTAACTTTCGCCTTATCACCAAAGTATGCCAAGCCTCTGAATCGTGGCGATTCCTCGGTTTGTTTTTGCCATTGTGGTCTCTGTGGGGGTACATGCTCGCAGGAACAGCGTGGTTGAAACGGCCAAATTCAAAGGATTGGTAACGGAGGTGACACCAAACGTTTTGACCGCCTGATCAGCTCATGGAAGTGAACCCCAATTTATCGGATAAAGCGCGTTATGACTACGCGCTTGTTCTGCGTGTGACGAAGGAAAACGATCACCGGGCTTTCGGTGAATTGATGGATCGTTACAAGGATTCGATTTTCCACATGATCAACAAAATGGTCTTCAGCTCGGATGATGCGGATGACCTGACCATAGAAACGTTCACGAAAGCCTTCAACCGGCTGCATCAATACACGCCCGCTTTTGCGTTCTCCACTTGGCTCTTCAAGATCGGGTCGAATCACACCATTGATTTCATCCGAAAGAAGCGATTGAACGCGCTTTCCCTAGATCAAGGATTTCGCAACGAAGACGGTGAAGCCATGGAAATCCATGTGGCCGATGATAAGCCGGATCCCATTGAGGCGCTGGAAAAAAAGGAGCGGATTGAGCTTCTTCGTGAAGTGGTGAGTAAGATGAAGCCGAAATACCGCGAGCTTGTTGAACTCCGTTACTTCGAGGAGAAGAGTTATGAGGAGATTGCCGAAGAGCTCGACCGATCGCTGGGCACGGTAAAAGCGCAATTGCATCGGGCAAGGGAGGCTCTGGAGAGCATCTTGCGGCAGGTGCGCGAGACGATTTAATCCTGTTCCGTTGGATTTTAGCGAATGGATACCTGACTTGTCAGCGGACGCGGACAAGCAACTCAATCAGCTCAGACCGCTTTACGAGGAGTGGAATGCGGTCATCAATGTGATTTCACGAAAAGACATGGAAGCGTTCGAGGAGCGTCATGTCTTGCACAGTTTGGCCATCGCCCGGGCCATGCGATTCGCACCGGGTAGCCGGGTGTTGGATGTCGGCACCGGTGGAGGCTTTCCAGGAATTCCACTCGCCATCCTGCATCCCGAGGTGGATTTTGTGTTGTGCGACAGCATTGGAAAAAAAATGAAGGTCGTTCGTGCGGTAGTCGCCGAACTGGGGCTGTCCAACGTTCAGGTGCATCACGGCCGAGCGGAAGATGTCCCGGGCCGTTTTGATTTTGTGGTCAGTCGAGCAGTGACGCGGATGAATCGGTTCATCCCGTGGGTAGCAGGCAAGATCGAAAAGCGATCTTTAAACCCTTGGCCCAATGGTGTCCTCGCGCTGAAAGGCGGGGATTTGACGGAGGAGTTGAATGAGGTCAAACGCACCACGGAGCGCTTGGCCATTTCCAAGTGGTTTCCTCAACCGTTTTTCGAGACCAAAGAAGTGGTTTACGTGAAGATGCAGTAGGGGTAAATCCGGATGCTTTGCTGGGTCGTTATCGCTCAAAAAAAAGCCCTAAAGGAAGAAGAGGGATCCCTTCGGACCCCTCTTCATAACCTGCAAGAAATTGAAACCAACACAGTATTCTCAGACCGTGTCTGCGTATAAGACGGAATTGAATTCATCAGGTTGCCTTTTTTTGAAAAAAAAATACGTTCAAAAAAGTATTGAGCAAGTAAATAACTGTATATGAGTATTTTACAGCTACAAAAAAATCACTTAAATCGATATCCCACTCCGCGCACGGACGTGAAATGCAGCGGGGCTTTGGGGTCGACTTCAAAATACTTGCGGAAAGCAACGATGTGGTTGTCGATGGTTCGGGTGTTGGGGAAGGCGTGATATCCCCAGACGACTTCCAAAATTTCCTCACGGCTAACCACTTGACCCGCTTTGGAAATGAGCAGGCGCAGGAGCATGGTTTCACGCTTGGATATCTTGCGAGTTTCACCTTTTTGCGTGGTGATTTGAAAGCCGTCAAAGTCGATGTGGCTTCCGTTTTCAAAGTGGTATTCCGAGATGATTTCGATCGGATCATCCGACTGCAAACGCAGCAGGCGCTGGACTCGGAGCAACAGTTCTTCCAAATGAAACGGCTTGCCGAGGTAATCATCCCCTCCGGCCTTGAGCCCTTCAACCCGGTCTTCGGCGTCATTCTTGGCGGTGAGAAATAAGATGGGGAGGCGGTTGCCTTCCGAGCGCAAGGACTTGCACACCGCCACTCCGTCCAATTTTGGCATCATGACGTCGAGCACTGCAGCGTCCAAGCGATGTTGTCGAGCCAACTGCAGCGCTTCTTCACCGTTTTCGGCCTCAACGACAAACCAGCCTTCCCGGACGAAATTCATTTTTACAGCTTTGCGTAAACCTGGGTCGTCTTCCGCAATCAGGATTCGGGGTTGTGGTGGAGAGGTCGCTTCCATGGTGTAAATTTCGGACGAATTATGGAGCAGACGGAAATGGATGACTTAAAAGGGGTGCCAACGATTGCCAATGCCATTGGACTGGAGGTGCTGGAGGTGGGGGAAGAGCGCGTTACGGGCCGCTTGCCCGTCGATCACCGAACCCATCAACCGTACGGGCTCTTACACGGAGGGGCGAGCGTGGTTTTAGCGGAAACGCTTGGCTCCGTGGGCTCGCACTATTTGGTCGCCAAAGATGGAAAGGCTGCTGTGGGGGTAGAAGTGAATGCCAATCACCTCCGCAGTGTCCGAACGGGCTGGGTTTATGGCGAAGCACGGTTGCTACACCGCGGGGGCAAAATGCACGTGTGGAGCATAGAAATTCGGGACGAACGTGAGCGATTGGTTTGCACGAGTCGGCTGACGGTCATGATCATACCGCAACCTCAAACCAAGGGCTGACGTGAGTGAAACATCCGGACAGGTATGGTGGCGGGAACCGGGACAGCAATGCGTCCAGCGTCTGCGTCTTAATCCAAAAGGGACTGCGCGCTTCCGTTATGCACCCTTTCAAGACTCGGATGAATTTCCCATCATCGAATGGGTCGGCGAGGTGGAGGAATCCGAAATGCCTGAGGCCGGCTCCTTAAAGGGGTTGGACAGTGGAATGCAACGAGGGCCCTCTCAATCCGCGCATGAAGCGGGAGTTGACGCAGCGTTAAAGGCCATCGAGTCCGGTGCGTTTGAAAAGGTCGTCTTGAGTCGATCTGAATTTTGGCAATCTGAATCGTCTCCAGAAGAACTGTTCAAAATGAAGTGTGAAGCGTACCCCGACGCTTTTGTCTACTTGCTTTCTCATCCGTCTTGTGGGGTTTGGCTGGGTGCGACTCCAGAATTGCTCCTTCACGCGGCAGGTGATCGATACACCACGGTTTCTTTGGCAGGGACGAAACAAAGCCAAGGAGAAGGTTGGACGGCCAAAGAATTGCACGAACAACAATTGGTCACCGATTTCATTGAACAAGAGCTGCGTGCGGAGGACGTCCGCGACTTGAAAGTTGGCCCAGTGCGTGATTATACCTACGGCAAACTGTGTCACCTTCAGACCCAAATTTCCTTTTCATCCGCAAAATCGCCCGACGAATGGTTGCGGGTCTTGCATCCGACCCCAGCGGTGGGAGGCTACCCTCGAGCCGAGGCTTTGGCGTTTATTCAAGCACGTGAAGCATCACCGAGGGGATACTATGCCGGTTACCTGGGGATTTCAGAATCAGCAGGGGCACGATTTTATGTCAACTTGAGGTGCATGCAGTGCTACGCCAACGGCTATCGCTTGTTTGCAGGGGGCGGAATTGTCGCCGGTTCGAATCCGCACCAAGAGTGGGAAGAAACCCAAGCCAAAATCGAGTCCATTCGTGCCGAATTGACGGCGTAGACGCTTCCCGAGCAGTACCTTTGCACCATGCTTCAGACGAATCACATGGGTGCCGACCGTTTGTTTAGAACGTGGGTGGCGTGTGGATTGACAGACGTGGTGATTTCTCCGGGATCCCGGAATGCACCTTTGGTCATCGCGGCAGCACAATTTCCTGAGATTCGCATCATCACAGCGTTGGATGAACGTGCTGCTGCTCACATAGCACTCGGTTTGGCCTTGCAAACAAGGCGTCCGGCGGTGGTGGTGAGCACGTCCGGCACGGCCGCCGTGAATCACGGGCCGGCATTGGCCGAAGCGTATTATCAAGGGGTGCCCTTGATTTCGGTTACAGCAGATCGACCGCTCGCGTCGCACGCCACCGGTCCAGGACAAACCGTTAAGCAGTCGCATCTTTTCGCCATGCACACCGTTCATTCTGCTGAAATCAATGAGACGGAAGTTGGTGTGCCTGAAATTGATGAAGCGGCCAGAACGGCGTGGCAGAAAGCGAAGATTGGCCCGGTGCATTTGAACGTACCGTTCGACGAGCCGCTTTATGCCCAAGGTGAAGCCGAACCCTTACCCGCTTTGGCGGCTTCGGAAGAGGCGAATGCCCCTGAAGGCATGCCCGAAGCCTTGTTGGATTTTTTGTGTGCCCATGACGCCAAAGTGTTATTGCACGTGGGTGCGGCGACGTTTCCGCAAATACCCGCAGATGTGATGGAGCGCTTGGTGGGTCGTTGCGGGGTGATTGCAGATCGATTTGGTTGCATCCAATCCCCAGCGGAGTCGAGCACAGCACGATGGATGGCCGGGATGAATGAGGAAGCCGCGGCAACATTCAAGCCGGATGTCATTTTGACCACCGGATTGCCGCCCATGGATAAGAAATTCAGATCCCTGCTTACCGAGTGGCAGGTTCCGCATTGGCATGTCGGGCTGGATCAACACGCATGGGACATGTTCGGCACCCGATCCGGGACTTGGCAAATTTCGGCAGTGGAAGGCCTTCGGGAGTTGGCCGAAGCCATGCCGGAATTCAATGCCTATGCGGCGATATGGGAAGTGCGGAAGTTGCGGTTGGAACAGGCCAACGCACAATTGGAATCGAAAGATTGGGTGGACTATCGGGTGTATCAAAAAGTCGCCGAATGCCTTCAATCCGCTTCGGGCCGTATCCATTTTGCCAATTCCACCAGCGCACGTTATGCACAATGGTTCGATTGGGGGGGCAATGTGTTGCACGCAAACCGCGGTGTAGCAGGCATCGATGGCTGCACCAGCACAGCCGTGGGTGATGCTTTATGCAATCCGGATGTCCCTGTATTTCTGATGTCCGGCGACGCCGCATGGCTGTACGATGCGAATGCATGGCATGTTCATCCGAGGCCTGCAAACCTCAAGGTGGTGGTGATCAACAACGGTGGAGGCAACATATTTCGATGGCTAGACGGGCCGCAGGCCACAGGGCTGTTGAAGTCACATTTCGAAGCGGGTTTCGCTGAGTCCGTAGCGGGTAGTGCGCAGCAGGCGGGATTGAGGTATTTCCTTGCATCCGATGAGGACAGCCTGGAGACCGCCCTGAAAGATTGGTACAACAACGATGGGCCGAGTTTGTTAGAGATAAAAACCCCGGGCGAGGCTTCGGCCGCGTACATTTTAAATCGGATTCAATTGTTGGGTAAACATGTCGGTTAAGCCTTGGATTCATGCTTCTCGGTTGCGCACGTTGCCGCTTGCATCTGCGTGCGTGATGGTTGGCGGGGCGCTGGCTTTTCGCTCAGCGGAAGCTGAGGCCCTAACGGCCGGTCGATTCTGGATCGTTTTTGCGGCGGTGCTCATCGACGTTTTCCTGCTTCAGATATTGTCAAATTGGGCCAACGACTGGGGGGATTTTGAAAACGGTGCCGATGGTCCTGAACGGGCAGATCGCGCAGTGGCCTCGGGCGCCATCTCCGCTTCCGCCATGAAAACCGCAGTCAAGGGTTTGGCGGTTGTCTCTTTTTTGATGGGGATTGGAGCCATTGCTTTGGCCTTGCGTGGAACGGACTTATTGCCGGCCGCTGCGGGCATCTTGCTCCTCGGTATCGGCGCTATCGCTGCGGCATTCAAATACACCGCCGGCGATAATCCATACGGGTATAAAGGCCTCGGCGATATCGTGGTGATGGTCTTTTTTGGATGGGTCGGAGTCGGCGGTTCGGCATTTTTGTTTTCGCATGCGTGGGATTGGTCCTGGCTATTGCCGGCAACGTGGTCTGGTGCTTTAAGCGTCGCCGTATTGAACTTGAACAACATGCGTGATCATGCCAACGACCTACTTGCTGGCAAGCGCACATTGGTGGTGAAGTGGGGTTGGGAAAGAGCCAAAGTCTATCACGCGGTTTGCATATTGGGTGGGTGGCTGGCTTGGTGGATTTTTGCGCTGGTGTTGGAGCCGGGCATGTGGCGTGGGCTTGGTTGGTTGGCTTTGATCAATTTCGTTCAAATGGGCCATTTGCTGAGGGTTTGGCGCTGCGATGAGCCCCAGAGTCTTGACCCAGAACTCAAGAAAGTCGCCCTTTCGACTGCGGTGGCAGCGCTCTTCATGTTGTTGGCTCAAACGGGTGCAGCATGATGCGAACGGCCCAACTCGTCTCGCTCGCGGTCAAGCGCGTCGACCTGCGCTTCATCAAGCCGGCCCGGACATCGCGCGACACACTGCTTTCCAAACCGTCTTGGATCATCCGCGCGATGGATCAAGAAGGCCGCATCGGTTGGGGGGAATGCAGCCTGATCTTGGGGCTCAGTCCAGAATCAGAGGAGGCTGTCGAATTATTTTTTGAGGAATGTCGGAAACGGCATTCCCTCAGTTTAGATGACGTGCCGTCGGACATGCCGGCGGTGCACATGGCCGTTGAGATGGTGCTGCTGTCCCTTTCACACGAAGATCCGCTCGCCTATTTCCCCGGATCTTTTTCCAATGGGTCCCAATTCATTGAGATGAACGGATTGATTTGGATGGATTCACCGGAAGGCATGCTCTCCCAAGCGCAACAACTCCGAGACTCGGGCTTTGAAACACTGAAAATGAAGGTCGGTTCGATGCCGTTTGATGCGGAATGGGGTTGGCTCAGGGAATTGCGCCAAGAAGTGGGCAACAGATGCGTCTTGCGCTGCGATGCCAATGGCGCTTTTTCCAAATTCGAGAGCCGGTGGACGCCCATGAAGAAGCTTGAGGCATTGGCCGCTTTGGAATTCCATTCCATCGAACAACCCTTGCGTCCGGAAGATGTGGATGGCTTGGCTCGATTGTGCGCCGACAGTCCCTTGCCCATTGCCTTGGATGAGTCCTTAATCGGCGTCGAAGAATCACGCCGGGAGGCTTTGTTGGATGCGATTTGTCCGCAATTTCTCATCCTCAAACCGAGTCTCGTAGGCGGTTTCCGTGTTTCACAACAATGGGTGCACCTCGCGGAATCTCGAGGTGTGGGTTGGTGGGCGACTTCGGCTTTGGAATCGAATTTAGGGTTGACAGCGATTGCGCAATGGGTGGGCGATGGTGTGCAAACGGCGACTCCCAAACTTCCCCAGGGCCTCGGCACGGGAGCCCTGTTCGAGAACAACCTGGAATCTTCCATGGAAGTTGCGGCTGGCCAATTGAAGCATGCTCCTGAACGACCGGTTGATATGGAAGTACAATTTGAACGGCTTCAAGCATGAAGGGGCGCATTCATATGGGCAACGCCTGGTGGGAATTGGAGCCAGAATCATTGAGTGGGTTGCGAGAGGTAGCGGGTGATCCGTGGGAGGTGGCACTGGTGAATGCACTCGCAGCGTGGTGGGATGATACCGACGCGATGGAACTGATGACCTCCGGTTCAACCGGTGCTCCAAAATCGGTATGCCATCCCAAATCGCGCATGGAGGCGAGTGCCATCCGCACCATAGAAGCGCTCAAGTTGCGGCCGGGAACCTCGGCCTCGCTGGTCATGCCGGTTCAATTCGTTGGTGGCATGATGATGGTCGTTCGCGCCATCGTTGGAGGGTGGAGCTTGCACACGACCGAGCCCTCTGCGCTGCCTGTATTGCCGGTATCGGCATTGGATTTTTTGGCTTGTACGCCTTCTCAAGCCCAAGCCATGGCTGAATCTCGACCCAAAGTTTGGAATCAAATCCAATGCGTTTTGCTGGGTGGAGGTGCGCCTTCGCGCGCATGGCTGAAACAATTGAAAGCAGGTCCTGAGCTTTGGGAATCATTCGGCATGACGGAAACCATCAGCCATTTTGCCTTGCGCAAGATTCATCCTAAACGGTCCCAAGCCTTCACGTGTTTGCCTGGATTTTCGGTATCCAATGCGGCGGAGGAGGCGCTGGTCGTACACACCCCCTGGGGTGAAGAATTGTTGACGCGGGATGCTGCACAAGTACTCAGTCCAGACCGATTTGTATGGTGCGGCCGGCTTGACGACGTGGTGAATTCTGGAGGAATCAAGTTGCATCCCGATCGCGTCGAGGCGGAGCTTTCTGAACGAATTTCCCAACCCTTTCGCTGTTACGGCGTGCCCGACGAGCGATTCGGTCAGGTTCTCAAATTGCGTATCCACTCCGAAGGTCCGCCTGCGAATGCGGCTGCAATAGAAGAAGAATTACTCAGTTGGGCCCGGATGAATTTGCCGAAACATCATGCGCCAAAATCCGTTGAATGGCGACCTTTGAAACAAACCGCTTCGGGAAAATGGAAACGGCCGAAGTACGAATCAAATGATCATGCCTGAACGAAAGATTTTGGTTTTTGCAACGCACAACGCGAACAAAGCCCGAGAGGTGCAAGAAATGTTGGGAGATGCGTACGACGTTCGTTCCCTCACCGACATCGGCTGCCACGAAGAAATTCCAGAAGACGCGGATACACTGGAAGGCAATGCGCGTATCAAAGCGCGTTATGTGGTCGAGCATTTTCAGTTGGATTGTTTTGCCGATGATACGGGATTGGAGGTGGACGCCTTGGGTGGAGCGCCAGGAGTGAGGACCGCTCGATTTGCCGGCGAAACCGCTGATGCTCAGGCGAACATGAGCAAATTGCTGAAGGAAATGGGGGGCACACGGAATCGTAAAGCCCGTTTTCGCACCGTTTTTTGCGTGATCCAGGGCCAGGAAGAGCGGCTGATTGAAGGGGTGTGTGAAGGGGAGATAGCCACCGAACAATCGGGTGTCGCAGGATTCGGTTACGATCCCATTTTCATCCCGATTGGACACGCCGTCACTTTTGCGGAAATGACCTCGGAAGCAAAAAACGCCATCAGCCATAGAGGAAAAGCTGTGGTGGGAATGGTGAACGCGTTGTTAGAAAGGTAGGCGCTTTTCCAAGTGTGGGCACGAAAAGTTGTTGCATCTTTGTTCTTGCAAACGAAAGCCGTATGAATTATTTGGAATTCGAAGAGCCGATTCGCCAGCTGCGAGAGCAATTGACGCAAGCGAAAGAATTGCAGGAGCAAAGCGATGTGGATATGGAAACCTTGGTCCAAGACCTGGAGTCCAAAATCCGCGAAGTCACCGAAAGTATTTATTCCAACCTCACGCCTTGGCAGCGGGTCCAAGTAAGCCGTCACCCGGATCGACCCTACACCCTGAATTACATCCAAGCATTGACGGATGGAAACTTCATGGAACTGCACGGAGACCGGACCGTAAAAGATGACAAGGCGATGGTGGGCGGATTTGGTTTCATGGATGACCAATCCGTGATGTTCATTGGACAACAAAAGGGCATCAACACGAAGATGCGTCAGTACCGCAACTTTGGCATGGCCAATCCAGAAGGATACCGCAAAGCCTTGCGGTTGATGAAATTGGCGGAGAAATTCAACCGGCCCATTGTGACCCTGATTGACACACCCGGTGCTTATCCAGGGTTAGAAGCGGAAGAACGTGGTCAGGGAGAAGCCATCGCCCGAAACCTGATTGAAATGTGTCAACTTCGGGTGCCCGTCATTTGCATCGTCATCGGTGAAGGCGCATCCGGCGGCGCGTTGGGAATTGGCATCGGTGACCGGGTATTGATGTTGGAAAACACCTGGTATTCCGTGATCAGCCCGGAGTCTTGCTCGTCCATTTTATGGCGCAACTGGGAGCACAAAATGGAGGCCGCCGAAGCATTGAAATTGACGGGAAGCGATATGCAAGAATTGGGGTTGGTTGATGGCATTATTCCCGAGCCTCTTGGAGGCGCGCACGCAGACCGGGAAGCGATGTACAAACAATTGAAAAAGGAAATTAAAAAGCACCTCAGCAAACTGGTGCCCATGGATGCGGACAAACGAATTGACCAAAGAATTCGAAAGTTCTCAGCGATGGGTGTGGTAAATAGCTGAGGATGTGCGCAGATTGCGTAGTTTTGTCCCGAATTTGAAGATTCACAAGTAAAGTATGAACTGTAACACCAACTTTTGGAAGCTGTCCTTTGCGGGCATGGTTGCTTCCGTTCTGTTTTTAGCAGGCTGCGCCGGTTTGGGCAGCATGGAAAAAGAAATCGAGGCCATGGGCCTCGAAGCATCACCTGAGCCACTCATTTTGCGTGGAGACCAAGTTGAACTCGAGGTTACGGGTAAATTCCCAGCAAAGTACTTTGGGAAGAAGGTGAGCATTGAAGCCACTCCGGTGTTGACATGGGAGGGAGGCAGTGCTTCATTCGATTCTGAAGGTTTTCAAGGTGAAGATGCCGCGGGCAACTTCACGGTCATTCCGTTTGAAACCGGCAAGGCATTCTCATACAGTTCATCGGTGCCGTTTGATCCGGCCATGGAAGATGCTGCTGAACTGGCGGTGCGTATCACTGGAACGCAAGGAAACAAGAGCGCCACCTTTGACCCAATTGTCATTGGAGCGGGGGTCATCACCACGCCTTTGTGGGTTCAAGCCGATGATCAATTCATCGCGGTGGAGGATAACTTCCAACGCGTTATCGCTTACACGGAATCTGCCACGATCAATTACACGGTCAATTCATCGGCGGTTCGTTCTAGTGAATTGCGTGATGAGGATTGGTCCACGTTGAAGGACTTGATTAAATTGTCGGCA